>JBOHEE010000338.1:0-3023 GCA_050700895.1 Nitriliruptorales bacterium
CTCCTCTCGACCGGATCCCCCTGCTCATCCGGGACGAGGCTGGCGAACGACTCATGGCCGTCTTCGAGAACCTTCCAGGCGGATCGGCGACAGCGTGAGACAGAGGGCCTACTGGTGCGTGTGATCCTCACGGTCGTCGAGGAGCAGCTGACGCATCGGGTCCACGCCGTCAGTTCACGTCCGCTGGCCGCCGTCCGGTCACTGCTCCAGAACTTTCAGTCACAGGACCCCGCAGCCACACCACGGCGGGCGCAGGGTCGCTGACGACGCGTCCGACCCGTCAGCGGGCGCCGCGGTGGTACTCCTCGTTCGGCAGCATCCCGGCCGCCATCGCCATGCGGTTCGTGGAGCTGAACAGCGCGGCGATCTCGGCGATGTCCCACACGTCCTCCTGCGTGAAGCCGAGGGCGACGAGATCGTCGATGTCCTGCCGGGAGCACTCGCGCGGTCGGGTCGCGACCTTCACCGCATACTCGAGCATTGCCCGCTGTTTCTCGGCGATCGGGGCGCGTCGCCAGTCGAGCGTGACCGTCTCACCGAGGACCGGGTCGCCGATCGCGGCCCGAAGGTCGTGGCCGTGCGCCACGAGGCAGTAGAGGCACTTGTTCTCCATCGACACCGCAACAGCGACCATCTCGCGCTCGACCTGCCCGAGCGTCTCGGTCGGGCGCATGACGCTGTTGAAGTAGCCGAGCCACTTCTCGAACCGCTTCCCGCGCCAGGCGTAGGTGCGGAAGACGTTGGGGACGAAGCCGATGTTCTCGGTGACCTTCGCCCAGATCCCGGTGGCGTACTCGTCGAGCTCGCCGTCCTTGAGCACGGGGAACCAGCTGATGTCTGCGTCCACGCTCCACCTCACGGTCGGTCTTTGTGTCTCAGACCTCGCAGCTCGCTGCGGTTCCCAGGTGCACTACCAGAGGAGAGGCGTCTCGAACCAGAACGGGCAGGGGACGGAGTTGACGCTCGGATCTCGTGCCGCTGGCGCACGACGCCCGAGTGTCAAGAGGTGCTCAGCGGAACCTCGCCGAATCCTCACAGTTACCCGACGGGACTGAGGCGGCCCGTTCCGAAGGGGGGGACGATGAACCGCTTCGCTCAGCCGCTCGCTCACCGCCGGATTCTGAGAGCCCTGGCAACCCTCTTCGTGGCGGTCATCACGCAGGTCACGAACTCGCCTCTGGCTGGTGCCTCTGAGGTGGGAGGCGACCATGCCGTGGGGGACCTCGCCGACTACACGGTGCTCAGCGCACGGGACGTGGGCGATGAGCTTAACCTTGCCCCCTATCACGACGCGATGAAGGAGGCCAACGAGCTTCCTCCCGGTCTGGCTAGCAAGGTGCCCGCCAATCTTCAGCAGGCTTTGACGGCGGGTTTCGCTGACGGACGGGTTGCAATCTGGACCGACACAGGATCTGCATTGCGCAGCCACCTGGATGAGGTCGTTTCTGGTCCCGCCGGAAGCTGTTACCAGAGACGGCACCTGCGGCAGCACACATCGCCCCAACAACGAGGGCGCCGCCCCCCGCGCAGCGCAACCGCATGGAAGCTCGCTTCATCTAGGAGGAGGCCAACATCTGGTTGCGGCCCGTTGAACGTCTGCCGGTGCGAGGCGGAGTCGCCCCGCGCATCCTGGTTGCTGCCGACCTCCTCGAGCGAGCTGATCCGAGACGGCGGTCGGCGGCGTTCCAATTGCTCGAGGCGGTGGTCGCCGCGATTCGATGGGACGAGGCGAGATGACCCTGGATGTCACTCTCCCTCCGCTGGCGGGCCCCGAGTCCGAGGTGTGGCCGCTCCTGTTCGATCTGGCCGACGACGTACCGACCGGCTGGGCGCTCGTTGGCGCGCAGATGGTCGTGGTGCACGCCGCCGGGTCCCTGGCGGCCGCCGGGCCGCACGTCGGCTCACGGTGGCCGACATCAAGGTCGAATCCCGATACTCCGGCCGGGTCCCGATCCCGGACTGGTTGGGGGCAGTGCAACTGAAGGCTCGTGCCGCCAGCATCCGACGGGAGCGGGAGAAGCACTTGCGCGACCTCGCTCTCCTCCTCGGACTCCCGGTCGACGTCGCAACCTGCGCAGCGGCTCTCTCCGGCCGAGAACGCGTACAGATCCAAGGGGCCGTCGATCTCATCGACGGCGAGATCTGGAGCAGCGTCGGCGGCAGCGTGGACGTTCGATCTGCGCGTGCTGCGGCCCGCCTCGTCGGGGTTCCACACTGACGGACCAGCCACGGTTTCAGAACGGTTTCAGAGTCGAAGGTCGGTCGGCGGCCGCGCGTCGCTCGGGGACTCGAACAGTTCACACACCAAGCGGCATAGCCCAGGCCACCGCCCCCTCACCTCACCGCCCCCCTATCCGGCAGGTTCGAATACTGCTCTCCACCGGTCGAGCGAGACGGTCACTGTCGCGACGGTCTCCAAGCGACTCAATCATGCTCGCGTTTCCACGACCGTCGATGTTTGTACCCATGCAATTCCTGCCTGGGACCGGCCAGCGGCGGAGATCCTGTCCGCGCTGCTGAAGCCGAAGCGACGTCGGCGCTGGTTCCGCCTCAGAGTCGCGTAGGCGGCTCCCCCTGGGCCGGTGGCGGCGATGGCGACCGGCGGCTGCAGTGGTCGGACCGTCCGCCGCCGCCGGTCCGTCAGCTACCGACGTGTGGGGTGCCGCCAGCCGTCGAGGATCCGGTCCACCTCCGCCTGGACCTCGGCGCGTGCGTCGCGGCGGTCGGTTCCGGCCATGAGCAGCTCGTCGTAGCCGGTGTCGCGGTGGCGGACGGAGGCGGCGACGGCGAGTTCGATCGCCTGCCGGTCGAGATCGCGTGCCGCCGCGGCGGTGCGTCCGACGCGGCCGCTTCCTCGGATCGCGGTGTGCCGCGCGACCTCCTCCGCCCGGCCCGGCCCGCAGCCGGGGAACAGCCGCAGGATCTCGGCGACGAGCCGAGCCTGAAGGTCGCGGTCTTCGACGGCGCGGCGGCCCCGGTCGCGCTCGCGCCGGCGGGCGTGCGCCTCCTCGGCGGCCAGGCAC
>JBOHEE010000339.1:0-7542 GCA_050700895.1 Nitriliruptorales bacterium
CCAGAAGTCGTTCCTGTCGAAGGACGTCGATGCGCTGCAGCCGCACATCCGCGAGTTCGTCGAGCGGGCGGTGACGTTCACCGCCTGTCCCGACTGCGACGGCACCCGCCTCAACGAGGCCGCCCGCGCCTCGAAGATCGCAGGCATCAGCATCGCCGACGCCTGTGCGATGCAGATCAGCGACCTGGCCGGATGGGTCCGGGACCTCGACGAGCCGTCGGTGGCGACACTGATAGCGGCGCTGCACCACACCCTCGACTCGTTCGTGGAGATCGGGCTGGGCTATCTCAGCCTCGACCGGCCGTCGGGCACGCTCTCGGGAGGAGAGGCGCAGCGCACCAAGATGATCCGCCACCTCGGTTCGTCGCTCACCGACGTCACCTACGTCTTCGACGAGCCCACCATCGGCATGCACCCCCATGACGTCCAGCGGATGAACGACCTGCTGCTGCGGCTGCGGGACAAGGGCAACACGGTGCTCGTCGTCGAGCACGAGCCGGAGACGATAGCGATCGCCGACCAGGTCGTCGACCTCGGCCCCGGCGCCGGCACTGCCGGTGGCGAGGTCGTGTTCCAGGGCACCGTCGACGGGCTGCTCGCCAGTGGCACGCTGACCGGGCGGCACCTGGACGACGAGGCCGCCTTGAAGCCGTCGGTGCGGACCCCGTCGGGAGCGATGGAGGTGCGCGGCGCCAGCACCAACAACCTGCAGGACGTCGATGTCGACCTGCCGCTCGGCGTGCTGGTGGTGGTGACCGGCGTGGCCGGATCGGGGAAGAGCTCGTTGATCCACGGCTCGGTGTCCGGCCGCGACGGCGTGGTGGCGATCGACCAGACGCCGATCCGCGGCTCGCGGCGGAGCAACCCGGCGACGTACACCGGACTGCTCGACCCGATCCGCAAGGCGTTCGCGAAGGCCAACGGTGTGAAGCCGGCGCTGTTCAGCGCCAACTCCGAGGGCGCCTGCCCCACCTGCGACGGCGTGGGCGTCACCTACACCGATCTCGGCTTCATGGAGACCGTCGCCACCACCTGCGAGGACTGCGAGGGCGAGCGGTTCCAGAGCGAAGTGCTCGAGTACACCTTGGGTGGACGCAACATCGCGGAAGTGTTCGCGATGTCGGTGACCGAGGCGCAGGGGTTCTTCGGGGAGGGCGAGGCACGCACGCCGGCGGCCCACAAGATCCTGCGGCGGATGGCCGACGTCGGGCTCGGCTACCTCAACCTCGGCCAGCCGCTGACCACACTGTCCGGTGGCGAACGCCAGCGGCTCAAGCTGGCCATCCACATGGCGGAGGAGGGCGGCGTCTACGTCCTCGACGAACCGACCACCGGCCTCCACCTCGCCGACGTCGAACAGTTGCTCGGCCTGCTCGACGGGCTCGTCGACTCCGGCAAGTCGGTCATCGTCATCGAGCACCACCTGGGGGTCATGGCGCACGCCGACTGGATCATCGACCTCGGCCCCGGCGCCGGCCACGACGGTGGCCGGATCGTCTTCGAGGGCACTGCGGCCGACCTCGTCAAAGCCACAGGCTCGCTCACCGGCGAGCACCTCGCCCGGGGGCTTGGCCGAGCCTGACCGATCCGATGCCCGCTGGTCAGGCACCCTCGTCGTGGTCGCCGGGGTCGTGTCCGTCGTGTGAGTGACCGACGTTCCCGTCGTCATGGTCGTGGCCACGGTCGGGGTCATGGCCACGGGAACGCCGGCGGCCGGGTCGGCGGTCCGCCTCCGCCTCCGCCTCCGCTTCCGCCTCCTCTTCCGCTTCCGCCTCCTATTCCGCTTCCGCCTCCGCTTCCGCCTCCTCTTCCGCTTCCGCCTCCTCTTCCTTTTCCTGTCCCGCCTCCTTTCCCGCCTCCTCTTCCTCTTCCGCCTCCTCCTCCTTTCCCTCCTCCTCTTCCGCCTCCGCTTCCTCCTCCTCGATTTCGTCCCCGTCGCCGCCGATCGCACCGGAGGGCTCCCGATCGCCAGGGCGCTCCCCGCCGAGGACCTCCTCGCCGCCGGGATCGCAACCGCCGGCCGCCGTGGCAGCGAGCGGCTCCTCGGGGACCGTCCGCTCGAGGATGTCGGCCGCGGGCGCCCGCCGATCCCGACCTCGCGTTCGCCAACGGCGTCACCGCGCCCACGCTCGCCCTCGAGGACGACGACCGCCGTGAGGGCGGCGGCCGCGAGGCCGAGCGTCGAGGCGAGCGCCACCGGACGCCGGACGAGGTCACGCCCGGAGACACGCACAAATCCCCCAAACCGGTCGCTCACGGCGTCCACTGCCGATCGGACACGTGCCTTCGGACACCGTTCTGGTCGTGCCACCGCCATCGTGACGCCGACGTCGGTCGGGAGGGGTCTGGTCGGACGCACCTCGGACACCGTCCTGGTCGTGCCACCGCCATCGTGACCCCGGCGGTCCGGGCAGGAGTCCCGGTACCGTGCGCGCCCGCCTGATCGGGGGATCCGTGCGCGACCGCCGTGCCATCCCGTCGACGTCGGCGACGGAGCCGGGATCCCGGCCAGATCGCCGACGTCGATGCCGGTCCGGCCTGCTTGCGGCCGTCGTGCTCTTGCCCCTCCTCCTCCCGACGGCCGCGGTCGCCTCCCACCTCCGCGTCCAGGACGTCGTCGACGCCTGCGCCGGGGCGCCCGAGGACGGCCTCGGCGACGTCGGGAAAGACGGGGCGGCCCTCGAGACCGCGGTCGACTGCCTCGGCTGGTACGGGGTCACCTCCGGCACGGCCGAGGGGACCTACGGGCCCGGCGGCGAGGTGAGCCGGGCCCAGCTCGCGACCATGGTCGCCACCGTCCTGCGCGACGCCGAGAAGCCCTTCGTCGAACCGGCTGCGGACGAGCGCGACCGCTTCCCCGACGACGACGGCTCGCCGCACGAGCCGAACATCGACTTCGTCGCGCACCACGGGATCGTGAACGGCTACGGGGACGGGACCTTCCGGCCCGACGAGCGCGTCACCCGCGAGCAGATGGCGTCCTTCCTCGCCCGCGTCCTCACGGCGGCCGGATTCGCGCTGCCCGGCCCGGCCGACGACGCGTTCGACGACGCCGTCACCCCCGCGCACGACGACGCGGTCCGGCGGCTCGCCGCGCTCGGCGTGGTCGTCGGGGTCGAGCACCGCACGTTCCAGGGCGGGGGCGCGGTGCGCCGCAGCCAGGTGGCGCACTTCCTCACCCGGACGCTCGACGAACTCGTCGAGTCGCGCCACCTCCGACGGCCCGACGAGCGCGGACTCACCGTCGACCTCGCCGCCTCGGCCGTGGTCGGCGGCGGGACGATCACCGGCACCGCCGACGTCCCCGGCGGCCAACTCGACGCGGTCGTCGTCTCCGGCTGCGGGCTCGGCGACCGGATGCTCACGGACGAGGACGGCACCAGGCCCGGCGTCCAGTTCTCCGTCGACGTCCCCGACCGCGACCCCGGGACGTGCGAGCTCGGCTTCCGCACTCCTTGACCCAGAGTCGCCGCCCGTCACCATCCGTGACCGAACCGGCGTATGCGTCGTTAGCAGAGGGTGTCCGCACGGTCACTGATCGTCACCCGGCGGACCCATGTCGGAGCGTTCTACGCTGACCCCGCCGAGGGGGCTCGTCCGCGTTGACAGCAGTGCGGATCCACGCCGACCCTGGGGGCCGGAGCCCGGACGGGCACCAGCCCCCACGAGCAGGAGCCGGGCGGGGCACCCGCGAACACTCCGGTGAGACCAGCGACGGTCGCGATGGAGGAGAGACGGATGACGGCCCGGATGCGTCCCGCGGCGGCGATCGGCACCGCCGCCCTCCTGCTCGCGCTGCTTCCGGGTAGCGCGTCCGCCCAGCAGGCCTCCAACCGGGGCATCGACGACGCGTGCCCGTCCGCCGCCTCCGATGCGTTCGACGACGACGAGGCGAGCGTCCACGAGGAGGCGATCGACTGCATCGCCTTGTGGGAGATCGTCCAGGGCGTCGGCGGGGGCGAGTACAACCCCGGAGGGGACGTCGCCCGCGACGCGATGGCGACCTTCATCGCGAACACGATGGTCGTGGCGGGGCACAGCTTCGACTCGAGCCCGCCGGACGCGTTCGACGACGACGAGGCGAGCGTCCACGAGGCGAACATCAACCGCCTCGCCGACGCCGGCGTCGTCGAGGGTGTCTCGGCGGACCGCTACGACCCCACCCGCCTCGTCACCCGCGACCAGATGGCGAAGTTCGTCGTCCGCGCGCTCGAGGTCGCCAGCGGGACGAACGTCTCGACCAGTGAGGACTTCTTCGACGACGACGAGGGCAACACGTTCGAGTCGTTCATCAACGAGCTCGCTTCGATCCAGGTCGTCACCGGCACCGGAGGCCGCAACTACAGCCCCGGCCGCGACGTCGACCGCGCCTCGATGGGGTCGTTCGTCGCCCGCGGCGGCGACTACCTCGCCGACGAGCACGGTGACTGGCCACGCGCCTTCGTCACCGTCGACGACGACACCCTCGCCGCCGGCGAGGACGTCACCGGCGAGATCGGCGCCGTCTCCGACGACAACGGGGTCGTCACGGCGAGGGTCTCCGGCTGCGGGCTCTCGAACGAGCTCGCCGAGGACGACGACACGACCCGGGCCGGCATCCAGTTCTCCGAGCAGATCCCCGCGTCGCAGGACGAGGGCGCCTGCACCCTCACCTTCACCGTCGACATGCAGGAGGGCGCCGACGAGACCGTCGCGGTCACCATCACCGTGACCGAGCCGGCCGCCGCCGAGGCCGCCGACGGCGAGCACACCAGCGTCGACGTCGTCTCGGTCAACCGCAGCGGCAACTCCTTCGTCGGCACCGGCGACACGCAGAACCACGGCACCGAGCGCTTCCTCTACGACAGCAACGACCAGTTCCGCTTCCTCGACGGCGACACCACCGAGACGATCACCCTCGCGCAGTTCCAGGGGCTCCTCACCGGCCCCGAGTCGTCGGAGACCGACGGCGACGTCCTCAACGTCGACTACGACGACGATGCGAGCGGCACGTCGACCTTCACCGTGACGACCGACAACGTCCCGCCGTCGCCGGACGTCGTCGCAGAGGTGATCGACGCCGATGGCGACGGCACGAGGGACGACGTCCGCATCACCTGGAGCCCGTCGGTGCAGCCCGACGCGGTCTACGACGTCTTCCGTGACGACCCGACGACCGACGACGACGAGATCAACCCGGTCGTCGACACAGAGGTCGCCTCCGACGAGGACGCCACGACGGTCACCGTGAACGACCAGCCCGACGGGACCTACAACTACCTCGTCCGCGCCGAGAGCCCCACCTCCGTGAGCCAGTCCGAGGAGGCCGCGAGCGACGACGTGACCGTGCCCGGCGAGGCCGACGGCGGGGCGGCGAGCGAGAACCTCGTCCAGACCACGGTCGCCGGCACCGCGGCCACCGCCGACAATGGCGACGTGTGGCGCTTCGCCTTCGACGCGCCGCTCGCGGCGCCAGAGGACGGTGACGAGATCGCCCTCGTCGAGGGCGACGACGCGAGCCAGAACCCGATCGGGACCGCCCAGGGCAACGCCGAGGAGGAGACCACCGTCACCCATGGCACGAACGCCACCTTCGCGTCGAACGGCTCCGCGGTGACGATCAACGGCGTGAGCTACCCGGCCGGGACCGTGCTCACCGTGACGCTGACCGCCGTCCTCGCGCCCGACCAGATGCTCCCGAACGGCGATGGGAACATCACCTACCCGCTCACGGTCACCGGGTCGTCGGCCGTCACCGGCACCAGCGGCGACGAGGTCGACTGGGCCTCGAGCTTCGACCGGAGGGTCGAGTCCGACGCCACGCGGCCCCAGTCTCAGACGCTCACCGCCAACGACGCGGACGACTCCGACACCGTCACGGACGGCGACACGATCGTCGTCGACTTCGGCGAGGACATGCGCGACGCGGCCGACGAGCCGCGCCCCGACGCGTTCACGGTGACCGACGCCGGTGACGACTCGGTGACGCTGACCCACGGCGGCAACGCGACCTTCCGCTACAGCGACGCAACGCCCGAGGACGCCGCCGCGGGGATCCGTCGCCTCGCGATCACGGTCGAGACGAACGCGACCGCGGTGAGCTACGGCAGCGGGACCACCGTCACCGCCCACGTGTACGTGACCGACGCCGCCGGCAACGGCTGGAACCTCGCCGCCGGCGACCGGAGCGTGGACGAGGCCGGTGCCGGACCGTCCATGACCGGGGCGACCGGGGACGGCACCACGGCCCTCACGGCCGACGAGATCACCGTCACCCACAGTGAGCCCGTCACCTGCAACGGCAATGCGCCGAGCCAGTTCGTCCACGACCCCGACCCCACCGCCGCCGACGACGAGACAGCGGCCAACGGGATCGAGTGCGACGGCACGAACACGGTCACCCTCACCTTCCCCAACGGCACCTACGAGGACCGTGACGGCGACACGATCACCTACACCCAGTCGCCGACCCCGGCCAACCGTGTGGAGGCGAGCTCGGACGGCCGGGACGCGCAGTCCCCCCAGACCGTCGACGTGGATCCCGACGCAAGCGGCAGCTAGCCACGACCTGGCACGACCTGAACGAGAAGGAGAGCGACATGATCCGGACGCCACAGACGCCACGGGGTGCGACCGCCATCGCGGTCCTCGCGCTCATCGCGGGCGTCCTGCCACTCGCTGGAATCGCGGGCGCGCAGGAGGAGCAGCAGCAGGGTGAGACGTTCAACCGCGGGATCGCCCTCGCCTGTCCCGAGGACGCACCCGACGCGTTCGACGACGACTCCGGCAGCGCCCACCACGACGCGATCAACTGCCTCGCGTTCTGGGACATCGTGCGCGGCACCGGCGGGAGCACCTACAGCCCCGGCGGCACCGTCGCGCGCGACGCGATGGCGTCCTTCGTCGCCCAGACGATGGAGGTGGCCGGCTTCGCGTTCAGCGAGGACCCGCCGGACGCCTTCGTCGACGACGAGGAGAGCGTCCACGAGGAGAACATCAACAAGCTCGCCGACGCGGGCGTCGTCGAGGGCACGAGCGCGACCACCTACGATCCGGGGCGCAAAGTCGCCCGGAACGCGATGGCGAAGTTCATCGCCAACGCCCTCGAGACCGTGACCGGCGAGACGATCGCGACCGAAGAGGACTTCTTCGACGACGACCAGGGCGACACGTTCGAGGAGTTCATCAACAAGATCGCGTCGATCGGCGTCGTCCAGGGCGACGTCCAGGGCAACTACAACCCCGGCAACGACGTGGACCGCGCCTCGATGGCGTCGTTCATCGCCCGCGGTGCCGACTACCTCGCCGAGCAGGGCCACTGGCCCTCGCTGCTCGGTGAGAACGCGGCCTACACGGTCTCGCCCGGCAACGACGCCGAGCTGACCTTCGCGGCGATCCGCGAGTACACGGTGGAGGCGCCCGCGGGCACGAGCCTCAACATCCGCCTCTTCCCGGCGAGCGACGTGAGCTTCGCCACCGGCGCGCCGACCTTCTCCGACTCCGCCGCTCCCGCCGGCGTCGCCGACGAGAACAGCGTGAACGCGACGATCATCGCGGTGAACG
>JBOHEE010000340.1:0-2801 GCA_050700895.1 Nitriliruptorales bacterium
GTTGACGCCGACCTGGAGCGCCAGGCCGACCACGAGCGCAGCGAGGAAGCGCCAGAGGAAGAGGCGGTCGGCGGCGGCGGTGCCGACGAGCACCGCGGCGACGGCCGCCGGGAGGGTCCGCGGCCGCGCCGCCTCCACCCACACCCGCACACTCATGCCAACGGCCCTCTCCCCGCGTCGTGTGAGCAGTGGGTTCCGGGGGGTGGAACCGGCTGCTCACAGGACGTGGCGGCGTCGTCGTGTGAGCATTTGGTTCCGGGGGGTGGAACCGGCTGCTCACACAACGGGGGCCTCGCACGGGATGGGGCGGTAGGCGCGGCTACGGTAGTCGAGATGGCAGGCTCCACCGGCTCCGCGCTGGTCGCGCTGCGGACCCCTCCCGGCTTCGAGACCGCGATCGCGATCGAGCGTCTCTGGTCGCACGGGCAGGCCGTGCTTCCTGTCCCCGGCGGCTGGTCCGAGGAGGCGGTCGCGCGGCTCCTCGAGCTCGCCCGTCCACACGCGCTCGTCGACCTCGCCGGTCGGCACCCGCTGCCCGACCCCCTGCCCGTCGACCCGGACACCGCGCTCGTCGTGGCCACGTCGGGGGCGACGGGGGAGCCGAAGGCGGTGGAGCTCGCCCACGACGCCCTCCAGGCCTCGGCGCGGGCGAGCCTCGACCGCCTCGACGCGACCGAGAAGGACCGCTGGCTGTGCTGCCTGCCGCTGTCGCACGTCGCCGGGATCCTCGTCCTCGTCCGCGCGCAGCTCCTCGGCACCGCCCCCATCCTCCACCCCCGTTTCGACGTCGCCGCGGTCGCGAGCGAACAGGCCGCGACCCACGTCTCGCTCGTCCCGACGATGCTCGCCCGTCTCCTCGACGCCGGTGTGGCCCTCCACCGCTACGAGCGTGTCCTGCTCGGCGGGGCGGCACCACCGCCGCGGCTGCTCGACCGCGCGGACGGCGCCGGCGTGAGGGTCACGCTCACGTACGGGATGACCGAGACCGCCGGCGGTTGTGTCTACGACGGCGAGCCGCTCGACGGGGTCGAGGTGGAACTCCGCGAGGGCGGGCGCATCGCCGTCCGCGGGCCCGTCCTCATGCGCGGCTACCGCGCCGCCCCGGCCGGCGCCGCTCCCATCGACGCGGACGGCTGGCTCGTGACCCCGGACATCGGCGAGCTGGACAGCGATGGTCGTCTCCACGTCCTCGGCCGGGCGGACGACGTCATCGTGACCGGCGGGGAGAAGGTGTTCGCCGGCCAGCTCGGGGCACTGCTGGAGGAGCACAAGAAGGTCGCCCAGGCCGCCGTCGTCGGCCGCCCCGACCCGGAGTGGGGCGAGCGCGTCGTCGCGGTGTGCGTCCCCGCCGACCCGGCCCGGCCGCCGACGCTCGAGGAGCTGCGCCGGTTCGTCTCGCGCAGGGCCGCCTCCCACGCCGCCCCGCGCGACCTCCTCCTCGTGGACGAGCTGCCCCGCACCGAACTCGGCAAGCTCGTGCGCACCGCCCTCCCGAACCCCGACGAACGGATCGACCGGTGACGAGGCTCGACGAGCAGATCGCCTTCCTGCTGGAGGCGGACCGCCTGAAGGGCGTGCTGCGCCGCAGCAAGCTCGCGGATGCGTCGCGGCGCGAGAACAGCGCCGAGCACTCCTGGCACCTCGCCCTGTTCGCCGCGATCCTCGTCGAGCACGCGGCGGAGGAGGTGGATCTCCTGCGGGTGATGCGCATGCTGATCGTCCACGACCTCGTCGAGATCGACGCCGGCGACACGTTCGCGTACGACGCGGAGGCGACGCTCACGAAGGCGCAGCGCGAGCGGGACGCCGCGGACCGGCTCTTCGCGCTCCTGCCCGACGATCAGGGCCGGGAGTGGCGCGCGCTCTGGGACGAGTTCGAGGCGCGCGACACCCCCGACGCCCGGTTCGCGGCTGCGGTCGACCGCCTCCAGCCGGTGCTCCTCAACCACGCGTCGGGCGGGGCCGCCTGGGTCGAGCACGGGATCACGGCCGACCAGGTCGTCGCCTTCAACCGCCACATCGAGCAGGGGGCGCCGGAGCTCTGGGAGCACGCCCAGCGGGTCATCGCCGCGGCGACGGAGGCGGGTCACCTCCGCTCCTGACGAGCGTCCAGAGCAGCGCGACGATCGCGGTGGCGGCGCCGACGCCGGCGGCGATGACGAGCATCCCGTGCCCGACCGGCGCCGCGGCCACGAGCAGCACCGCCGCGGCGACGACCCACGCCCCGCCGACCTGGAGGAGGGGGAGGGAGAGGTCGCGGACGACCACCGCCCGGTCGACGTGACCGGCATAGCTGTGGTCCACGGCCAGGACGAGCTCGATCACGGCGACGAGGGCCGCCGACCGCCAGGGCACGGAGCCGTCGACCGGCGCGCCGGCGCGGGAGAGGGCGTAGCCGAGGACCAGGAACCCGACCGCCCCTCCGGCGAGGATGCGCCACCGCGAGACGACCGCGAGCGCCGTGGCGGCCGTGGCGGCGACCGCGAGCAGGACGAGCAGGCCGCGGAGCCGCGGCACCTCCACGGCCGGCAGCGCCCCGAGCCCCGCGGTCAGCAGGACCGCCGCCGCGGCTATGGACGCGTGCGGACGAAGCGTCGTCGCAGCACCTCCATCTCGGTGAAGGGGAGGTCCAGGGGGGCGTCCGGCGACCATGCGACCACCGCGATCCCGCGGTCGAGGAGGCGGGCGCGGACGAGCTCGCGCTCGAGCCGCCAGAGGCGCCGCGCGAGGTCCTCGACGGGTCCGTCCGGCGGCGGCAGGAACGGCTCGGCCTCGACCGTCAGCACCGCGGTGTCGACGCC
>JBOHEE010000341.1:0-12477 GCA_050700895.1 Nitriliruptorales bacterium
CGATCGCGGCGCCGCGGACCCGGTCGACGCCGAAGCTGACCCGTCGCGGCCTCGTGTCGGTCGGCGACTCCTTCGTGATCGTGATGCGGCCGTCCTCGACGGTGAGCTCGGACCGGACACCACGGACGACGAGACGGGCCCGCTCGAGCGCGGTGGCATGCGGCATCTTCGACCTCCATCCCGGAGCACGGCAAGTGAAGCAGCATCGGCCGCGGCGTCCCACGCGCCCATCCGCACAGGGGACCCTGCGTGCGACGCCCCTTACGCTCGGTGCGGGATGGGCGGACGATGAGCTCAACGTCTACGTGTGGGCTCGGCTGAGGGCGCCAGCCCCAGGTCCGGCGCGACGAGTCGACAAGCGGACGATGAGCTCAACGTCTACGTGTGGGCTCGGCTGGATCCTGCTTCTGCTGGGAGCGGCGCGACTCCAGTAGCCCCGATCCCGGAGACGGAGTGGGCCGCCTCGCCTGGCTGGAGGCCTGCGAGGTCCGCGACGAGCTCGGCCGACCGGACCCGGGCGAAGTCGTGGTCGTCGCCGGCCGGCCTGGGACTCGCCGCGACCGCCCACGGCCTGCGCCCTATGTCGATCAGGACGGCCGGCTCAGCTCCGGCGAGCGCCGACGACGAGACCGAGCCCGACGACCACCGTCAGCAGTCCGTAGATGACCCACTGACGGTTGCCGGTCATGAGGCTCTGCGGGGCGAAGGCCACGTTCAAGCCCTGGAGGGCCCATATCCCGCCGGCAACGACGAGCAGCACACCCAGCACCATCGCGAATGCCCGCATCCCCCGAGCCTAGACGCGGGCACGGTGGACCTCGCGGACATCCACGTCGGGGTGTCATCGCAACGAGCCGCATCCCCCGAGCCTGGACGCGGGCTGCTCCTGGGGCTGGTGCCACCGCCCGCCGCCGCCAAGACCGCTGGCATCTGTTCCACGCGACCCGCGCGGAGCTGCTGGTTCGTGCCCGGGCGAGAGTCCGACCGAGGCACGTCTCGTCACCACCTCGTGACGAGACGTTCCCTGGTCACTCGGCGGCCCCGCTTGTCCACAGCCTCCTCGCATCTCGTGCTGCGCGCGAGCGGTCGCTCAGCCATCGTCCCCGCCATGGCGAGCGAGGCATGGGAACGGCTGACGAGGTCGGCGGGCCGAACGCTGGGAGTCTTCACCACGGCTGAAGCGGAGTCGGTCGGCGTGACGCGGAACGGCATCCGGTCCCGCACGCTCGCCGGGGAGGTGGCGCGTGTCCATCGTGGCGTGTACCGCTTCGTCGCGGCCGCCGATGGCCCCATGCAGCGGCTCTTGGCCACCATCCGCGCTGCCGGGGACGGCGCGGCGGCGGCGCACCTCACGGCGGCCGCAGTGTGGACCCTCGGCGACCTCGAAGTCCGTGAACCGTTTCATCTCCTCACCCGGGAGCGACGGAACCGTCAGATCGAGGGAGCGGTCCTCCACCGGTCATCCGTCCTGAGCCGGCTCGACGTGACGACGCGGGGCCTCATCCCCGTCACGACACCGTGGCGGACCACGATCGACACCTGCGGGATGCTCGACCCGGAGAGCGCAGAGGATCTGGTGATCGAGGCTCTGCGGCGGGGCATGGCCACGGGACGCCAGCTCCGTGACGTCGTCGCCCGCCTCCGGAATGCGACCGGGACAGCCGTCGTCCGGCGTGTGCTCGAGACGTTCGACCCGGAGGAGCTCGCGCGGCTTCTGTCGTGGCTAGAGGCGACGTTTCTGCGCGGTCTGCGACGCGAGGGCTTGCCCCTCCCCCACGTCAACCGCCACGTCCACGGTCCTGACGGCGCGCTGATCGGCAAGGTGGACTTCGTGTGGGAGTGGGCAAAGCTCGTCGTCGAGGTCGACGGCCTACGGTGGCACTCGCTGCCCAGCCAGAAGCGCTACGACGACGATCGGCAGAACGAGCTCGTCCTTGCCGGCTACCGGGTGCTCCGCTTCGGCGCAGGCAAGATCCGCGACGAGCTCCCCGAGGTCCTTGCCGCCGTGGCGCGAGCGCTGGCGTCGGCGTGACCCCGCGCCTCGGAGACCCGCCCGCCGCCGTCGCCCCCATCGACCGAGGAACATCTCGTCACCATCTCGTGACGAAACGTTCCTCCGTCGGCCCGGAAGCGGATCGGTGAGATGGGTCGCTGCGGTCAGCCGGCGGGGACGAGCTTGGCGACCTGGTCGTCGACGGTGATCACATAGAGCTCGCCCGCCCCGTCCTCACCGAACGAGATGACTCCGCCGAGGCCGGTGAGGAGCTCGCGCTCCTCGCCGACGTCGAAGGTGCCGTCGCCGCGTGCCTCGGCGCGGAAGCTCCGCACCCAGCCGGCGCAGAGCTCGCCGTACACGTAGGTGCCGGCGAACCCCGGCATGGCGCTCCCGCGGTAGACGTGGCCGCCGATGACCCCGCACGCCCCGCCCTCGCCGTTGGGGTACTCGACCACGGGCATGGTCAGGCCGCCGCGGTCGCAGCCCTCTGGCGGGTCGAAGCAGTGCGTGCCCTCGGTGATCGGCCAGCCGTAGTTGAGGCCGGCCGCGTCGCCGGGCGCGACGTCGACCTCCTCCCAGGCGTTCTGGCCGACGTCGCCGATGTAGAGATCACCGGTGTCGCGGTCGAAGGAGGCGCGGAACGGGTTGCGGAGGCCGTACGCCCACACCTCCGGCGCCCCGCCGTCGCCGTCGGCGAACGGGTTGTCGGGCGGGATGGCATACGGCCGGTCGCCCTCCGAGCGGTCGACGTCGATGCGGAGGAGCGCCCCGAGCAGCGTCGAAGGGTCCTGCCCGTTGCCGAACCGGTCGGCGGCCGCTCCCCCGTCGCCGAGCGCCAGGAAGAGGTAGCCGTCGGGACCGAACGCCACCGCGCCGCCGTTGTGGTTGCTCGCCGGCTGGTCGACCGCGAGCAGCTGCCGCGCGCTGTCCGGATCGGCCCGGTTCGGATCGTCGGAGACGCGGTACTCGACGAGGCGGGCCCCGCCGTCGCCTCGATCGCTGTAGTGGACGAAGAAGCGCCCGTTGCTCGCATGGTCGGGGTGGAAGGCGAGGCCGAGCAGGCCGTACTCGCCGCCGGTACGGGTGAGATTCGAGACGTCGAGGAACGGCTCGTCGACGAGCCGCGGCCGGCCGCCGTCGCGCTCGACGATGCGGACGGTCCCGCGGCGCTCGACCACGAAGAGGCGGTCGTCTCCCGCGGGCGCGGTGGCGAGCATCGGGAAGTCGAACTCGAACGGGAGCGGCTCGAGCGCGACGTCGACCGGCCCGGTCGGCGACGGGGTGGGTGTCGGGGACGGCTCGGGCGTGGGCACTGCGGCCGTCGGCGACGGGCGGTCGGGTTCGGGCGAGGGCGACGCCGCCGGAGGGGGGGCGTCCTCCGCGCAGGCCGCGAGGACGAATGCGAGAGCGAGTGCCGACACGACGGTTCGACGGCTCACGTCCCGGCCCCCTCCCGGTCCTGCGGTGCGCTCGAGGCGCGCCGGCTGCGTTGGCGGCCGTGCGAGTCCGTATCGGACGAGAGCGGGATGCTGCCGTCCTTGGCGTGGAGGACGGCGTGCACCGCGAGGAGCTCGTCCCAGTCCGGTGGCCCCTCGGGGGCGCGCAGCGCGATGCCCACGAGGTGGCGGCTGTGCGGGCCCCCGTCACGGTCGAAGGAGCGCGCCTTCTCGATGACCGCGACGGCCTCGGCGTCCATGCGGCCGTGCTGGCGGAGATGCTCCTGCCAGTCTTCCACCTCGAAGACCTCGGTCATCATCTCGGGCTCGGCGGCGTTGCGGAACAGGACCCAGCGCTGGGCGCCCGTCCGGATGCGGTGCCGGCGCAGCTCCCGCATGACCGCGAAGAACTCGGGGGCGTCCGCCGGGTGGATGCGCCAGTCGGTGGCGACGACGACCGGGCTGCCGGCAACCGCGGCGAACTCGTGCGGCCGGGCGGCCCACTCCTCGGGCAGCGTCGGCTCCACCAGGTCCGCGATCGCGGGGAGCTCCTTCCGCCGCGACCACAGGCCCACGGCGAGCGCGCCGGTGCAGAAGATGGCGACGGCGTTCCCCGCGCCGATGGACTCGGCGACGGCACCGGCGGTGAGCGACCCGATCGGGTACGCGCCGGTGAAGGCCATGAGGTAGATGCTCATCGCACGCCCGCGGACCCACCGCGGCGCGCTGAGCTGGACGGTCGCGTTCAAGGTGGCCAGGGTCCAGACCCAGAACATCCCGACCACGGCGAGGACGGCGCCGCTGAGGTACGGGTTGCGCGACAGCCCGAAGACGATGCCGGCGACGCCGAAACCGGCGATCGCGAAGGGCACCATGGGGCGACCGGCGCGCCGCATCCGCACCCGCTCGACGAGGACCGCCCCGAGCATCGCCCCGCCCCCGAAGCAGGCGAAGAGGATCCCGTACCCGCGCGCACCGAGGCCGAGGTCGTCGTTCGCGATGTTGGGGAGCAGCGGCTGGACCGACCCGGCCATGGTCGAGAAGAGCGCGGTCACGATGATGATGCGGACGAAGAGCGGTGAGTGGCGCACGTAGCGGAGACCGACGGTCATCGCGCGGCCGACCGGCTCCGGGTCGTCGGCGCGGAAGTCGCCGCCGAAGGTCGCGGCGGCGACCGCCACGAAGAGGTAGCTGACCCCGTTCAGCGCGAACGCGAGGTCGGGGAGGTCGGCCGCGACGAGCACCCCGCCGAGCGCCGGACCGACCGCGCGGGCAGCGTTGAACATGCCCGACTGGAGGCTGACGGCGGCGGCGACGAGCGAGCGCGGGAGCAGGTCGGGAACGATCGCCTGGTAGGCGGGAAGGCTCAGTGAACTGCCGAGCCCGAGCCCGAGGCTCAGGACGACGATCAGCGCCGGGGTCAGGGCGCCGGTGAACTGGAGCCAGGCGAGGGTCAGCGCGAACCCGGCGTTCACGACGTGGGCCCAGATGAGGATCGTCCGGCGGGAGACGATGTCCGCGACGGCGCCGGCCGGGATGCTCGCGAACAGGCGGGGGATGAAGGCGCTCGCGGTGACGAGAGCGACCATGAACGGCGAGTCGGTGAGCCGCAGCATGACCCACGACGCGGCGACCGTGTGGAGGAAGAGCCCGAGGACGGAGAAGAAGCTCGCTCCGAGCAGCCGCCGGTACTCGACCGCCCGCAGGGGCGCCCACGCCGAGGGGGCAGGCTCCGCCGCCAACGCAACCTCCAGACGGGCTCGAGCGTCGTAGACGAGGGACCCCGGCACGGTACCCGGCCCGCGAAGGCCGCCTCGACGCGACATTCGGGACGAAGTGCGCATAGCGGGCAATGGGTGACGGCCGGGGGGGCCGTGGGTAGGCTCCTTGCCTCTCGCGCACGCGAGGTCGAAGATGCGGGGTCCGGTCGCCGGAGCGGCCGGTCAAGGGGTTGTTTCGTGGCACTCGGCGACCGATACGGCTCGGTCCTCAATGCCGCCCGGGAAGGGGCGGACTGGGCGTGGGCGGAGCTGTACCACGACCTCTCCCCCGTCGTGCTCGGCTACCTCCGCGGACAGCGCTCGGACAGCCCCGAGGACGTCACGAGCGAGGTGTTCCTCCAGGTCGTCCGCGACCTCCACCGGTTCACCGGCGACGAGTCGAGCTTCCGCTCGTGGGTGTTCACGATCGCGCACAACCGCCTCATCGACGCACGCCGGAAGGCGGCGCGGCGCCCCGCCGAGGCAACCCCGGTCGAGGAGCTCGACGTCCACCTCGCCCCCGACGAGGCCGAGCCGAACGCGATCGACAACGTGACGACCGCCGAGCTGCGGCTGCTGTTCGACGTGCTCAGCCCCGACCAGCGAGCCGTGCTGCTCCTCCGCATCGTCGCCGGGATGACGATCCCCGAGATCGCCGCGATCGTCGGCAAGCGCGTCGGCGCGGTGAAAGCGCTCCAGCGGCGCGGCCTCGCGTCACTGCGGACCGCCATGGCCGAGCGGCCGTACCCGCTCGTGGGGAGCCCGACGCTCACGAACGTGACATGACGATGGACCACTACCACCGCTTCGACGACACGGCCGAGCTCCTTCAGGGGGCGGGCATCAGCCGTGTCGGCGACCACCGGCTGCGCGGGGTCGTGCGCTCCTGGCGACGCGAGCTCCTGCGCCCGCCGGCGCCCGAGGTCGCGAACCGCCATCTCGCCGCGATCACCGAGGCGGCCCGTGCCGCCGCCCACAGCGTCCCACCGATCCCGGCCTGGCGCGTCCGCCTCGGACAGCTCATGGCGGCGACGACCCTGAAGGTCGCGATCGGCGCCACCGCCGCCGCGGCCGCCACCGGGGGCCTCGCCGCGACCGGGCACCTTCCCCAGCCCGTCGAGGGCCTCGTCGTCGCGGTGGCGAGGAGCGTCGGCGTCGACGTCGGCGTCGAGCTGCCGGACACGGATCCCTCGCAGCGCAACGCGATCGCGGCCGAGCCGCCTGCCGGCGCCGACGAGTCGGTGTCCGGCGACTCCGCACTGTCGGAGGCGACGGGTGCCGAGGCCAGCCCGACCCCGACGGCCGACGGGACGAGCCCGGGCCAGGAGCGCACGGGCGGTCCGTCGGAGCCGGAGCAGGACCCGCACGCCGTGGGGGTCCCGTCCGACCCCGCGTGCAGCCCGTCGGACGAGGAGAGCCCGAGCGCCGATCCGACGACCGGCGCGTCCGGCGAGGAGAGCGACGACTACGACGAGCCCTCCGAAGGCCCCACCGAGCAGCCGTCCGCCTCCGAGCAGCCGTCCGCCTCCGAGCAGCCGTCCGAGGAAGCGAGCGACGCCACCTACACGGCCGCGAGCGACAGCGAGAGCCCGTCGGAGAAGCCCTCCGGGGATCCGTCCGAGGAGCCGACCACGGACGCGAGCTCCGAGGGCCAGGGCGAGGAGTACCCGACCGAGGAGCCTTCTCCGAACTGTACGAGCGAGGAGGACCCCCGACTCGAGCCGTCCGGCGGCGAGAGCGAGAGCCCGTCGGAGGGCGAGTCCGAGAGCCTCCCGGAGAGCGAGAGCCCCTCGGAGAGCGAGTCCGCGGCGGGGTCCGACAGCGCGCTCAGCCCGTCCGGTGACAGCTCCACCGATTGGGACGACGAGCCGGTGGCAGGCACCGGCGGCGAGCCGCAGCCCACCGCCTCCCCGAGCGGCGGAGGCGGCGCGGCCGGCGACGACGACACGAGCTGAGATCGCAGCGACCACAGCGAAGGGGCGGCCCGGCTGGCCGCCCCTTCGTCGTTGGCTCGGTGGATGAAGTCAGCCGACCTCGACGGGGACGTCGACGAGCGACCCGTACTCGGTCCATGAGCCGTCGTAGTTGCGGACGCGCTCGAATCCGAGCAGCTCGTGGAGCACGAACCAGGTGTGGGCGCTGCGCTCGCCGATGCGGCAGTAGGTCGCGATCTCCGCGTCGGCGGTGATGCCCTCGCCCTCGTAGAGCGCCCGCAGGTCGTCGACCGGGAGGAACTCGCCGGTCTCGTGGTTGACGGCACGCCCCCAGCCGATGTTGCGGGCGCCGGGGATGTGGCCGGCCACCTGCGGCCACTCCTGCGGCAGGTTCTCGGGGGCGAGCTTCTCGCCCCGGAACTCCTCCGGCGAGCGCACGTCGACGAGCGCCCGGCCCTCCGGGGCGCCGACAAAGTCGGCGAGGACCTGGTCGCGGAGCGCGCGGATGCCGAACGCCGGGTCGGAGGCGCGATAGGCCGTGACTTCGCGCTTCGTGACCTCGGTCACGAGCGGCCGGTCCTCGAGCCCCCACTTCTTGCGGCCGCCGTCGATCAGGCTCACCTTCTCGTGGCCGTAGACCTTGAAGTACCAGTAGGCGTACGCGGCGAACCAGTTGTTGTTGCCGCCGTAGATGACGACGTGGCCGTCGTTGCTGATGCCCTTGTCGGACAGGAGCTGCTCGAAGCCCTCCTTGTCGAGGAAGGTCCGACGGACCGGGTGCTGGAAGTCGAGCTTCCAGTCGAAGCCGATCGCGCCGGGCAGGTGCCCGTCGCCGTAGAGGGTCGTGTCCTCGTCGACGTCGGCGAAGACCACGCCCTCGGCGTCGAGGTTCTGCTCGGCCCAGTCGGTCGTGACGAGGGCGTCGGGGTTGAGAGCCATGGCTTCCTCCCTGGTTGAGCGAAACCGTCACCCCAGCCTCCGACCCAGGCGCGAGAGTGTCCACGCCCGACATGAGGAACCGTGAGAAAGGGGCTCTACGATCGTGCCCGACTGACCGCGGAGGAAGCGGCGGTCCGCGAACTGCAGCCGGGCGAGACCCGCTTGGCGCACGCGGCGATGGCCGAGCTGCGACCGGGGTTCGCCGCGGATCCAGAGGCATTCGTCTCGCAGGTGGACGATGTGCAGCGGGCCCAGGGGTAACGGCTGTACGCGGTCTTCGACCCCGAAGACAGCGACGCCGCCGGTGGCAGATGGTCGGCCCTCGGCGTCCATCTGCGAGGGTGGCAGATGGTCGGCCCTCGGCGTCCCGTCCATCTGCGAGGGTGGCAGATGGTCGGCCCTCAGCTCCGCAGCGTCGGCAGTTCCTGGACGGTGTCCAAGACGGGCCGGAAGAGGTCGCCCGACGCCTCCACGCGCTCGAGCACGTCGTCGTACTCGAAGACGAGGCTCGACGCGTCGCCGGCTTCGACCGCCGCCTCCACTTCGCTCCAGCGCAGCGGGCTCGAGACCGTCGGCCGCGCCCTCGCACGGAGCGAGTAGACCCCGACGGTGGTCTTGTGGGCGTTGTTCTGGCTCCAGTCCACGAGCACCTTGCCCGCCCGCAGATCCTTGCGCATGTTCGCCACGACCCGGTCGGGGGCACCCCGCTCGAGGAGCTGCGCGAGGGCCCGCGCGAACCCGCCCGTGTCCTCGTAGCCGACCGAGGAGTTGAGCGGGAGGTAGACCTGGATGCCCTTCCCTCCCGACGTCTTCACGACCGACTCGAGGTCCAGCTCGTCGAGGAGCCCGCGCACGTCGAGCGCGACCTGGGCGGCCTCGAGCAGCCCGGCCGGCTCGCCGGGGTCGAGGTCGAAGACGACCGTCGTGGGCCGGTCGAGGTCCGGGGCGCGATGGAGGTAGGGGTGGAGCTCCAGGGACGCGAGGTTCGCGACCCACACGAGGGTCGGAACGTCCTCCACGACGCAGAAGTCGATGTAGCCGCCGGCGCTCCGCCCGCTGGGCACACGCGCCGTCACGACCCAGTCGGGGCGGTGGCCGGGGCAGTTCTTCTCGTAGAAGTACTCCGCGTCGACGCCGTCGGGATAGCGCTTCAGCGTCATCGGGCGGCCGGCGATGTGCGGGAGCAGCACCGGCGCGATGCGGGCGTAGTAGTCGACGACCGCCGCCTTCGTGAGCCCCGCGGAGGGGTAGAGGACCTTGTGCAGGTTCGACAGGCGCAGCTCCCGGCCCTCGACC
Source organism: Nitriliruptorales bacterium (assembly GCA_050700895.1). Lineage (GTDB taxonomy): Bacteria > Actinomycetota > Nitriliruptoria > Nitriliruptorales > JAHWKO01 > JBOHEE01. Next base: position 9,362 of record JBOHEE010000341.1, read on the forward strand.
TCGACCCAGGTCGGCTGGCCGTCGGCAGCCACGGACTACCCGGCCTCCTGCTTGCGCCGCTTCGCGCTCTCGATGCTCTCCTCGAGGGCGGCCATGAGGTCGACCACCTCGGCCCCCTCCTCGGGCGCCTCGCGGAGGACGATCTCCTCGCCGGCCGCCTTCGCCTCGATGAGCTCGAGCACGCGCTGGCGGTACTCGTCCTCGTAGCGCTCCGGCTCGAAGGCGGACGCGAGCGAGTCGATGAGCTGCCGCGCCATCTCGATCTCGCGGTCCTTGACCTCGATCTCGTCCTCTCCCGGGATCCCGTCGATCTCCGAGACCGGGACGATCTCGTCGTGGTAGTTCATCGTCGACAGGACGAGCATCCCGTCCTTGACGCGCAGCGCCGCCAGGTACTCCTTGCTGCGCATCACGAAGCGCGCGATCGCGACCTTGCCGCTCTTCTCCATCGCCTCGACGAGCAGCCGGTACGGCTTCGCGGCGGACTCCGCAGCCGGCCCGAGGTAGTAGGGCCGATCGAAGTAGATCGGGTCGATCTCCTCGAGGTCGACGAAGTCCTCGATGTCGATCGTGCGTGTGCCCTCGGGGTCGAGCGCGTCGAGCTCCTCGGGCTCGATCACGACGTACTGGTCGGGCGCGATCTCGTAGCCCTTCACGAGGTCCTCGTAGGCGACCTCCTCGCCGGTGGTCTCCGAGACCCGCTTCTGGCGCACCCGGGACTGGTCCTTGCCGCTGAGCTGACGGAAGCTCAGGCTCCTGCTCTGGACCGCGCTGTAGAGGCGCACGGGCACGTTGACGAGCCCGAAGCTGACCGCGCCGGTCCAGATCGTCCTTGCCATGCCGCTCCTCCTGCGCACGCGTCACCCGGAAGGGGCGCCGCCCGCGCGACGCCCCCGGGAGTGAACAGCATGCGCGTCAGGAGCGCCGCGGTCCAGCCGCCTCCGGCTCCCCGGTGTCCTCGTCGATGCGCTGCGTCTCGGTCGTGGAGCGCCGCGGCGGCGAGGCGGTCTCCCTCGGCGGCGTCGTCCGACGCCGCCCAACGGGGCGGCCTCCGCCCCTCGTCACACCGATCCCGCGCCGCACGAACGCCGGGGTCATGAGCCCGATCACCGCTGCGACCCCACCGGTCAGGACGTAGAACCAGCCGTGGCCGCGCCCGGCAGCCAGCGCCTGGTCGAAGGCGGCCGGCTCGATGACGAGGAGCAGGCCGAACGACAGGGCGAGGACGCCGAGGAACACGACCGCCTCCGGCGCGCGCGGGAAGGCGCCCACCGTCAGCATGAGGAGGCCGAACACGACCTCGACGATGCCGAGGAGCGGCGTGTACGAGAGCCCTGCGACGGTCGTCGTCGGATCGATCAGGCTCTCGCTCAGCCCGGTCCGTACGAGCGCCACACCGCCGAGCACGATGAAGACGACCCCGAGAACGAGCGCGAGGATCTGCGCCGGCGTCCACGTCCGGCCGTCGTCGAATCGGATGATCTCGCGGCTGGACATCGTGTCCCCCTTCGGCTTCCGTTCCCGAGCGTACGCAGCGTGGACCTGCGGTCGCCGTCCGTTCGGACGCACGCCCCGCCGGTGCCGGAGGCGGCGGGTGCGGCCGAGATCAGCGGCCGGAGGCTCCCCGCGGGCGCGTGCGAGCACCGGTCCTCGAGCTCGCCGGCGCAGTGTCCGCCGGAGGCTCCCCGCGGGCGCGTGCGAGCACCGACCTGTCCCGCTGGCTCGAACAGGGACTGTGGAGGCTCCCCGCGGGCGCGTGCGAGCAGCACGTCGGCGTCGGCGGTGACGAGCGGGTCACGGAGGCTCCCCGCGGGCGTGTGCGAGCAGCACGAACACCACGGCCGCGAGCACGATCGCGCCCAGCACGGCCCCGGACGTCACCGGGGCGTCACCGATGAGCCGGGTGGCCCGCGACGACAGTCCCTCGACGAACGCGACCGGATCGCTGGCGCGGACCGGGCTGCGGCCGAGGTTCGTCGCCCAGAAGTAGACGATGTAGCCGCCCGCGGCGACCAGGATGGCGCCCGCGACCCGGTTCACGTGCCGCGACGAGCGGCGCAGCCAGCCGACGATCGAACGCTTGCCGAGGGCGAGGGCGACCGTCACGGCGAGCAGCACGAGCGACATCCCGAGTCCGTAGACGAGGAAGGTCGCCACGCCGGAGACGAGATCGGTCTGCGGGACCGTCCCGGCGACGACGCTGAGGAAGATCGGGAGGGTGCACGACAGCGAGGCGACCGCGTAGGAGACGCCGAAGAGGAACACGGCCGAGTGCCCGCGCCCCTCCGTCCCTCGTGACAGCTTCGGCAGGCTCGTGACCGGCTCGTAGCCGGCCAGCATCGCGATCCCGAGCAGCCCGACGCCGACGCCGATGACGATCGCGGCCCACGGGATGAGATCGATCACCGACCGCAGCCCGAGCGTGACGAGCACCCCGATCACCCCGAAGACGAGCAGGAAGCCCGCCGAGACCACCCCGCCGACCACGAGCGCCCGCGAGAGGCTCGCGGCGCTGCCCCGCGTGACCGTGTCGTCCTCGAGGCCGACGAAGTAGGAGAGGTAGGCCGGCAGCATCGCGAAGCCGCAGGGGTTCACGGTCGCGACGAGGCCGGCGGTGAAGGCGAGCGCGAGGGGGGCCTCGATCACGAACGCAGGTGCTCGTCGATGAGGGCGCGCAGCTGCTCCTCGGTCATCGACCCGGTGTGCTGGTGGGCCACCTGACCGTCCGCGGTGACGAAGAACGTGCTCGGCATGCCGAAGACCCCGAAGGCGCTGGCGACCTGCCCGTCCGGGTCGCGCACGAGCGGGTAGGTGACCCCGGTCTCGCCCACGAGCCGGTCCGCCGCCTCCTCGGTGTCCTGGGTGTTGATGCCGAGGAAGGCCACCTCGCCGCCGAGGTCCTGGTGGACGCGCTCGATGTCCGGCATCTCGGCGACGCACGGCGGGCACCACGAGGCCCAGAAGTTCACGACGAGCGGTTCGGGACCGTGGAAGTCCGCGAGCGTCACCTGCCCCCCGTCGAAGGCCTCGAAGGTCACGCCCGGGGCGGGCGAGCCGCCCGAGCCCGTTGCGGGACCCGCGCCGCCGCCACCGCCGTCGCCAGCCGCGCCGCCTCC
>JBOHEE010000342.1:0-1535 GCA_050700895.1 Nitriliruptorales bacterium
GGAGAGCACGCCGCCGACGGAGGCGGGCGCCGGGCCTGCCCGGACGCCGACGCCCCCGCCTTCGCAAGAGCCTGGTCGCACGCAGGTGGCAGGCGGTGCCGAGCCGGAGCCGCAGCGGGTCGCCCCCTGGGCGCTCCTCGCCGCCGCCCTCCTCGCGGTCGACATTGCCGCCCTCGTCCGCCTGAGACGTCGCGACCGCGACGTCGGGACGGGCTGAGCCCGTGCGGCGCGCGCTGCTGGTGCTGCTCGCGGTGTCGGCCGTCGCCGCGGTGGGTCGCGGCGGCGTCTCCTGCGGTGTCCTCGCGCTCCAGCCGCGCTGCTACGTCGCCGTCCATCCCGGGCCGGCCGACGACGCGATCGCGATGGTCGGAGTGAGCGGAGCGCGGACCTACGCCTCGAGCGGCCAGATCCTGCTCACGACCGTGGCCGTCGACGGCGACCTCGACCCCTTCGAGTGGGTGACGACCGCGTTCTCGCGCCGCGTGGACCAGATGCCGCGTGAGGTCCTCTTCCCGCCCGGGACGGCCGAGGATGAGGTGCAGCAGCACAACATCGCCCAGATGGACCGCTCGCAGCTCGTCGCCACCGCGGCCGCTCTGCGCCACCTCGGCCATGCCGTCGACCTCGCGCCCCACGGGGCGGAGGTGGTCGAGCTCACCGCCGGCATGCCCGCCGAGGGCGTTCTCGAGCCCGGCGACGTGATCGTCCGCGTCGACGGCGAGCCGGTGGACAGCGCCGACGCGGCCGCGGACGCCATCGCGGGCCGGTCCCCGGGCGACACCGTCCGCATCGCGGTCCGCCGCGGCCCGGAGACCGCCGAGGTCGACATCGAGCTCGCCGCGGACCCGGAGGGCGGCGACCGGGCGCTCGTCGGCGCGCTCCTGCGCGACCACATCCCGCTGCCCGTCGACGTCACCATCGACGCGGGCTCGGTGGGTGGGCCGTCGGCCGGGCTGTCGTTCGCCCTCGCGATCGTCGACCTCCTGACGCCCGAGGACCTGACCGGCGGCGCGGTCGTCGGCACGACCGGCTCCATCGCGCTTGACGGGACGGTCGGCCCGATCGGGGGCATCCAGCAGAAGATCATCGGGGCGCTCGACCGCGGCGGTCCGCCCGCCACCGTGTTCCTGGTCCCGGAGGGGAATGCCGCCGAGGCCCGGGCGACGGCCGTGGACCGGGGGGTCCTCGTCGTCCCCGTGGGCTCACTGCAGGACGCGCTCGACGCCCTCGACGACGTCCGGTCCGGCCGCGAGCCGCGGGACGCCTTCGCCCTCGGCCGCTGACACCTCTCGGCCGGCCCATCCCTCACGGCGGATCGGCGTACCTACACTGGCCCAGATGAGCGGTGTCCCGGTGCCCCTCCACCTCGCCGTGCACCTGCTGGGACTCACGGCCGCGGTCGGGCTCGCCGTCCACGCGGCCACCCGGCGGACCGACGCCGGTCCGGGGTGGCGCAGCCTCGCCGCGGGAGGGGCCTTCCTCGCCGCGAGCCACGCCGTTGCCGGCGCGCTCGTCGCGCCCGGCCTGGCCTGGCC
>JBOHEE010000343.1:0-8494 GCA_050700895.1 Nitriliruptorales bacterium
GGCGGGAACGGTGGCGGCGGCGGTGGCCAGGGCGGCGGCTCCGGCGGGAACGGTGGCGGAGGCGGCCAGGCGACCAACCCCGGTGCCGGACAGCAGCAGGCGCCGCAGGGCCAGGACCGCACCGGGGTCACCGCGGAGAAGATCACCTTCGGCCTTCACGCGCCGGTGACCGGCGCCGCACCGCTGCCGGTGACCTCTTTCGAGAAGTCCGGCGACATCTACTACCGCTGGGTCGTCGACAACGGCGGGGACTTCCTCGGCCGCAAGCAGGTCGAGTTGCTCTTCCGCGACGACCGCTACGACCCGAACAGCGCCATCCAGGTCTGTCGCGAGCTCGGCGCGAAGGCGTTCACCGTCGCAGGCGGTGGCGGCACCGACCAGCTCCAGGCCTGCGGTCGCTACTCGAACCAGGCCCATATCCCGTACTTCTCTGCCGGCGTGACCGAGGCGGGTCTTCGCGGGCTCGACTGGTACTTCGCGTCCTCGATGTCCTACAAGCAGCAGGGCATCCTGCTCGCCCAGTACGTGGCGAAGAACTTCGGCGGCAAGAAGACGGCCGCCATCCTCACCGACACGCCGAACTTCGACGACGCCGTGCAGGGTTGGGAGCAAGGGGTGCAGGAGCAGGGCATCAACTACTACAAGACCCTGCGCCACCCGAAGGGCGACAGCTCCTGGTACAACAGCTTCGCCTCGGACCTGAAGGCGAACGGGGTCGAGGTCGTCTACATCCTCACCGCACCGGTCGACTACATCCGCTTCGCCCAGCAGGCCGACCAGCAGGGCTTCAGCCCGCAGTATGTCGGCGTGGGTGTCTCCGAGGCGCTGAACGCCATCCTCGGCTCGGGCTGCCCGGAGGTCGACGGCGGGATCTTCTTCTCCCCGTTCCCGGGGCTCGACTGGGCGCGCCAGAACGTCCCCGAGTTCTTCGAAGCGGGCCAGCAGTACAACGCTCCGACCGACGACATCGCCCTGGCCCTGTGGGGCACCGCCGCCATCAACCACGAGCTGCTGCAGCGGTACGGCGAGGTGTTCGGCAACGACCTCACCCGGGAGGACTTCCGGGCGGTCGTCGAGCAGCAGCGCGACGTCTCCGGCGGCGTCTTCCCGCCGCTGAACTACTCCCCGGACAACCACTTCGGGTCCTCGCAGGTGCACGTCCTGCAGGCGGACTGCGGCAAGGGGGAGCACGTGACCCTCGCGACGTTCGCCAACGGGTTCTGACCGCCGGAGGGACACCGTGACCGCGACGCGGCTCGTTCGTTGTCAGGACCAGCGGCTGGGCCCGCCCGGCAGGAGCCGGGCCTGCGGGTGTCGAACTCAGCAGCAGGACGCCGAGGACCACGAGGACCGCCCCCGTCAGCTGCGGAAGGTCCCTGTCCGACCGGACACGGGGTCGACAGACGTGCGCAACGACCATGTGACGCAGAACGAGGAGCGGGTGCGATGAGGCGGACACGGCGGCCGAGGTTCGAGACCTGGCATGCCCGGGGCGCCGGGCGGGTGCGGCGCCGGACGCCGCTCTTCATGCTGGTCGGCCTGCTGGCCTCGGCCGTGCTCCCGCTCGTCCCCGGCACCCACGCCGCCGCGCAGGAGGAGCCAGAGCCCACCGGGCTCGAGATCGAGAAGGAGGCCTGGTTCAACAACCCAGAGGCGAGGGCGCTGCCAGACATCCTCGTCGAGGAGTTCCCGCCCGGCGTCCTCTGCATCGTCGCACCGGGGTTCTGCGGTGAGGACGCGCAGCAGGTCACCGGCATCGTCGACGAAAACCGCCCGAAGAAGGAGGAGGCCCCGGCGCTGCCGGTCCAGCCAGTCGCGCCCGACAGCCTGCCGACCTCGCGTCACGGCGGCGTCGACAAGTACACCTCCGCCTTCAAGTTCAAGCTGCCGCCGACACCCGAAGGCCAGGAGCTCGGCCGCTTCACCCTCGTACTCCACGAGACCGGACCGAGTTTCGCGATCGACTCGCCAGCCACGCGCCAGGCGGTCCTCGCCGCGCTCGTCGGCATCCAGACCGAGGACCCGGCGGCCGCGCTCGCCGAGATGCAGAAGATCTTCGAGAATCCCGACACCTACCCGCCGGTCGACACCGCCCTCATGCAGGTCCAGGCCTGTCTGGTGACCTCCGAGTTCAAGGAGGGCGGGGGGCAGCACTACGACGACCGCCCCGCCGAGGACTGCGTCTTCGGCAGCACCGGGGAGCGCCAGGAGGACGGCAGCTGGCACTTCGATGTGACCCTGATGGCGCAGGCGATCGAGCGCGGCGAGCTCACGAACGAGGGCGTCCACATCAGCCCGCTCTCCGCCGCGAACTTCGCGTTCGGCGACCCGGACACGACCGACAACGCGCAGACCAGCTTCTCCGGCGCGAACACCGACACGCCGCCGGTGGCCCTCATCGAGTACGTCCCCGCCGTAGGCGACGACGCTTTCAGCCTCGCGCCGCCGCCTGCGCTGAACGAGGGGGGTCAGGGCGGCACGAGCAGCGGCCAGGACTTCTTCTCCGGCGCGCCGGAGTTCGAGGAGGGAACCGCTCCGGCCCCCGAGGTGGCGCCGGGCGGCGGGGCGACCGCGCCGGGTCCAGCTGTCGGTCAGCCGCAGCCGGTCGCCTTCGCGCCCGAGGCCACCGTCGCGACGCCGTGGTGGGTCTGGCTCAGCGTGCCCGCCGGACTGGGGCTCATGTTCCTCATGGCGCGAGCGCTGACGCTCGAGCCGGCCATGGCGACCGAGCGCGCGGGCGCGATGACGCGCCTCATGGAGCGCCGCCGGCAGGAGGGCGTCCTTGCGCGCCCGCTCGCGCAGGTCTGACCCCATGAGAGATCCCCTCGTGAGCTTTCGCAGTCGCACCCCCCGGTCGCGCACAGTGCGCGTCGCATCACTGTCGGTTGTCGCGAGCCTCTTGCTCCTCGCGTGCGGGCAGAAGCCCGGCGTGCACGTCGCCGGGGCCGGCGGGCCCGACGCCGCCGGCGGCGACCTCGCCGGCGACACGAGCGTCCTGGACCCCGGCGGCGCGGGCGACCTCGGGCAGACGGACGAGGACGGTCTGGCGGTGGCCCCTCCCGGGACCGGTCCGGACACGCAGGGCAACGCACCCGGGGACCCCACCGTCGACGATCCCGGCGAGCAGCCGCCAACGGACGACGACCCCGGTGACGACACCCCCGACCAGCCGCAGACGCCGCAGGGTTCGGACAGCACCGGCCTCACCGACGAGAAGATCACCATCGGGATCCACGCACCGGTCACCGGCGCCGCGCCGCTGCCCGTCACCTCGTTCGAGAGCAGCCGCGACCTCTACTGGCGCTACGTGACCGAGATGAAGAACGAGACCGTGCTCGGCCGCACGGAGGTCGAGGTCCTCTTCCGCGACGACCGCTACGACCCGAACAGCGCCGTCCAGGTGTGCCGCGAGCTCGCCCAGAAGGCGTTCTTCCTCGTCGGCGGCGGTGGCACCGACCAGATCCAGGCCTGCGCCCGGTTCTCGAACCAGGCGCGCGTGCCGTACTTCTCCGCCGGCGTGACCGAGAACGGGCTCGCCGGCCTCCCGTGGTACTTCGCCTCGTCGATGACGTACAAGCAGCAGGGCCCGCTCCTCGCGAAGTACCTGGCCGCGAACTTCCGCGGCAGGAAGGTGGCGGCGATCATCACCGACACCCCGAACTTCGACGACGCGGTCGCTGGCTGGGAGCAGGGCGTCAGCCAGGCCGGGCTCGACTACTACAAGACGCTGCGTCATCCCAAGGGCGACACGTCCTGGTACAACAGCTTCGCCGCCGACCTGAAGCAGAACGGGGTCGAGGTCGTCTACCTCAACACCGCCCCGGTCGACTACATCCGCTTCGCGCAGCAGGCGAACAACCAGGGCTTCGAGCCGCAGTTCGTCGGGGTCGGCATCACGATGGGCCTCAACGCCGTCCTCGGCTCGGGCTGCGACGACGTCGACGGCGGCATCTTCCTCTCGCCATTCCCGGGGCTCGACTGGGCACGCAAGAACGAGGCCGCGTTCTTCGAGGCCGGGCAGCGCCTCGGCGCGCCCACCGACGACATCGCGCTCGCGCTGTGGGGCATCGCCAAGCAGGAGCACGCGCTGTTCGAGCGCTACGGCGAGGTCTTCGGCAACGACCTCTTCCGTGAGGACTTCCGCGCGGTCGTCGAGCAGCAGCGCGACGTCGCGAGCGGGGTCTTCCCATCGGTGACGTACACGCCGCAGGCCCACTTCGGAGCGCGCACCGCCCACGTCCTGCAGGCGGACTGCAGCAAGCGGGAGCACGTGACCCTGGCGACCTTCGCGTCGGGGTTCTGACCGGGAGAGGAGGCGGCCGCGGATGTCCGACGTCGCCGAGGAAGAGCAGGCGGAGCGTCCCGAGACGGCATCCGGCCGCGCCGCCGTGCGGACCTTCGGTGACGAGCGCAGCCGCCTGCAGCGGATCGCCCTCTGGAGCGGGGTCACCGTCCTCCTCCTCGGCCTCGTCTCCCTCAGCCGCGTCAGTCCCATCCAGGTGCTCGTCATCGGCATCCAGGCCGGCGCGGTCTACAGCCTCGTCGCGCTCGGCGTCGCGCTCGTCTACAAGGCGACGCGGGTCCTGAACTTCGCGCAGGGCGAGCTCGGCACGGTCCCGGCCTTCGCGGCGTTCGCCTTCCTCGTCGGCGGCGACATCGCGGCCGACGTGCAGGGACAGCCGAGCGCCGGGCGCCTCTTCGTCGCCTCGGTTGTCGCCATCCTGGTCGGCGTCGTCCTCGCCGTCCTCGTGAACGTCCTCGTCGTGCGTCCGCTCGCCGAGGCCACCCCCGTCGTCGCGCTCGTCGCAACCGTCGGCGTGACGCTGCTCCTCGTCGCGGCCGAGATCATCGTCTTCGAGGCGCGGGCCCGCCGGTTCCCCCGTTACGTGGAGGGTTCCCCGTGTCTCGGCCCGGAGACCGCCGAGGGGGCGAGCTTCGGGCTCTGCCCGCTGACCGTCGGCGCGATTCGGATCCCGTGGCACACGATCATCGTCGCGGCCGTCCTCGCCGCCGCCGCGGCACTGCTCGCGGCGTTCTTCCAGACCCGCCGCGGCACCGCGCTCCTCGCCACTGCTCAGGAGCCGTTCGCGGCGGAGCTCCAGGGGGTGTCGGTGAAGGGCATGGCGACGCTCGCCTGGGCGATGGCGGGCGCGTTCGGCGCCGTCGCGGGCCTCCTCGGCGGCGGCAACTTCAACCAGATCACCCCCGGGTTCATGACCGCGACCTTCCTCATCCCCGGCTTCGTCGGCGCGATCCTCGGCGGCATCACCTCGATGCCCGGCGCGGTCCTCGGCGGACTGCTCATCGGGATCGCGGTCACGCTCGCGAACGAGATCGCGCTCCAGTACGACCTCACGACCGTGCTGCCGGGGCCGCCGCAGATCGCGATCCTGCTCGTCCTCCTGCTCGTCCTCCTGCTCCGCCCGCGCGGTCTCCTCGGAAAGGAGGCCTGACGTGAGCCTCGGCACCACACCCTCCGCCGTCGCGGTCGAGAGCCACACCGCCGGGGCGAACCATGCGCTCCAACCCGGGGAGCGGTGGCGGCCTTCGCTCGCCGGGATCGTCGCGCGTAGCGTGGTCCTGCTCGGCCTGCTCGCCTTCGTGGTCGCGATCCCGCATCTCGTCCCCGTCGAGTTCCAGCCGGTCGTCGCCCGCGCGGCGGTCTTCGCCATCTTCGGCCTCTCGATGAACGTTCTCGTCGGCTACGCGGGCCAGGTCAGCCTCGGACACTCCGCGTTCGTCGGCGTCGGGGCCTTCACCGCCGGGAACATGGTCATCCAGCTCGGGATGCCCTACATCGGCGCCCTCGTGATCGCGGGCCTCACGGGCGCGGTGGCGGCGATCATCCTCGGCGGGGTCGCGCTGCGTGTCCGCGGCCTCTACCTCGCGGTCGTCACGATCGCGTACGCGGTCTTCGCGGAGCAGACGCTGTTCAACATCCGGTCGCTCACCGGCGGGGGAGGGGGCCTGGCGGTCCCGCGGCCGGCCTTCGCCACCAGCACGATCGTCTTCATCTACGTCTGCTATGTGGTCATCGCCCTCGTCTGGCTCTTCGACTGGCGCCTCACGTCGTCGAAGGCGGGCCGGGCGATCCGTGCGGTGCGCGACAACGAGCGCGTCGCGGCCTCGTGGGGCATCAACGTCACCGGCTACAAGCTCCTCGCCTTCATCATCTCCGGTGTGATCGCGGGCATGGCGGGGGCGCTCTTCGCCTCGATCGAGGAGGTCGCGGTCTCGGTGACGTTCGGGCTGACGCTCGGGATCACCATCCTCCTCCTGACGGTCGTCGGCGGGCTCGCGTCCCGACCCGGTGTCATCCAGGGCGGCATCGTCTTCGCCACCATCGGCACGTTCCTCGAGCAGGGAAACAGTGCCTGGGCGAGCTGCACGACGACCTGGCTCGGGGGGTTCGTGCAGTTCGTCGGACCGGTCCCGATCCTGGGTCCGCGCACGATCGAGTTCCTCCTCGGCGCAGCGCTCTTCGGCGGTGGCGCCGCCGTCGTCGCGCACACCTGGAGTGGGCGCCCGCACGGCGTCGGCGGGACGAGCGGCCGGATCGGCGGCTCGCTCCTGCTGCTCGGAGCAGGTGCGTACCTGCTCGTCGCGGCGTTCTCACCCGGGACGTTCTGCCTCTTCCAGCACCTCACCGCCCTCTTCGAGCCGCTCATCGGGGCGTTGCTCCTGATCCTCACGCTGATCTTCTTCCCCGGGGGGATCGCGCAGCAGCAGGAGGACCTCCTGCGGTGGCTGTCGTTCAGGCGGTTCCACGCCCACGAGCACCACGCGGTCGGAGCGACGTCCGGAGGTGAGCGCGGATGAACCTGCTCGAGACCACCAACGTCTCCATCCGCTTCGGCGGGGTCCAGGCGCTCGACAGCGTGGACTTCTCCGTCAACGAGCACGAGATCGTCGGGCTCATCGGGCCGAACGGCGCCGGGAAGACGACCTTCTTCAACTGCGCCACCGGCTTCTACCGTCCCGACACCGGGTCGATCCGCTACCGCGGCGAGGACATCACCGACCTCCGTCCCGACGAGCGCACCCACCTTGGCATCGCGAGGACCTTCCAGCAGGTCGGGCTCGTGCGGTCGTTCAGCGTCCTCGAGAACCTCATCGTGGCGCAGCACCAGAAGGTCGCCTACACCGCGGGGGCGGGCATGTTCGGCGCCCCCTGGACCTTCACGGAGGAGGCGAAGCTGCGCGCGCGGGCGCTCGAGATCCTCGACTTCCTCGGGCTCATCCAGTACGCGGACAGCCCGTTGGCCGGCATGCCGTACGGGCTGCTGAAGCTGTGCGAGACCGCGGCGGTCCTCGCCACCGACCCCGACGTGCTCATGCTCGACGAGCCGCTCGCAGGCCTCTCGCCCGAGGAGGGCGCGGCGTTCGGTGACCGCCTCCTCGAGATGCGCCGCGAGCTCGGCCTGACGGTCATCCTCGTCGACCACCACGTGCCGCTCGTCCTCCGCGTGGCCGACTTCGTCTACGTGCTGAACTTCGGTCGCATTCTCGCCTCGGGCTCGCCCGAGGAGGTCCGCGGCAACCGCGACGTGGCCGAGGCGTACATGGGCAAGGGCGCCGAGGCGCTCGCCTGACCGGCAGGAGGAACTGAAGATGTCCCGCATGGCCATCCCGCCGACCAGGCCGCCGCGGCTCAACGGCAAGAGGACACGCGACGACGAGACGACCCGGGAGATCAACCTCACCGGGGGGCCCCAGGGCATCTCCCACGTCCGCGAGGCACGCGACGCGCTCCTCCACGTGAGCGAGCTGCGCTCCGGCTACGGCGATCTCCCCGTGCTCCACGGGGTGTCGTTCGACGTCCGCGAGGGCGAGACCGCGGTGCTGCTGGGGCTGAACGGCGCCGGCAAGACGACGACGGCTCTGAACCTCGTCGGCCAGGTGCGGACGTGGTCGGGAACGATCACGTTCGCGGGGGAGGACGCGACCCGCTGGGACACCGAGCGCGCGGTCCACAACGGGATCGTCCTCGTACCCGAGGGGCGGCGGGTGTTCCCCGACCTCACCGTCGAGAAGAACCTCGACGTCGGCGCCTGGAGCCAGCGGCGCGACCACTCGTGGTCCGAGAAGCAGCGTGAGCGCGTCTTCGGCTACTTCCCGATACTGGGGGAGAGGCGCAACCAGCTCGGCGGCACGCTGTCGGGCGGGGAGCAGCAGATGCTCGCCATCGGCCGCGGGCTCATGGCGAACCCGCGCCTCCTGATCGTCGACGAGGCTTCGCTCGGCCTCGCCCCCGTGATCGTGCGAGACGTCTTCGAGATCGTGAGCCACATCAACGCCGACGGCACCACCGTCATCCTCATCGAGCAGAACGTCGGCGCGCTCGAGGTCGCCGACATCGCCTACGTGATGGAGCAGGGCCGGTTCGTCGCGGAGTTCCGGGGCGACGACCTCGAGGACCCGAGCCAGGTCCGCCGCCTCTTCCTCGGCAGCTAGGACCCGTTGTGTGAGCAAGGAGTTCCACCCCTCGGAACTC
>JBOHEE010000344.1:0-2706 GCA_050700895.1 Nitriliruptorales bacterium
CTGATGGACGCCGTGCTGTCGTTCGTGCCGGGTGAGGAGCAGGTGGCCTATTCGGCGATGACCGGTCAGGCCCTGTACTACCTCGGGGACGTGGGCCTTTCGCACAAGGTGCTGTCGATCGCCGAGGAGGAAGGCGCGTCACGGGCCGCCTACGCCTTGAAGCTGCTGCAGTCCGAGGGGGCGCTGTCGATCGCGTCGACCGGCAAAGACCCCGCCACCGGGCGGCTGGTGACCCACGACTACCAGGTCGAGGGGCCGGTCGCGATCTTCCTGACGACCACGGCGATCGACCTGGACGAGGAGCTGCTCAACCGCTGCGTCGTGCTGACGGTCGACGAGTCGGCGGCCCAGACCCGTGCGATCCAGCAGGCCCAACGTCACGCCCGCACGCTCGACGGCCTGCGTGCGGACGTGGCCCGCCGGCAGGTGTTGGCGCGGCACCGTGATGCGCAGCGGCTGCTCGCCCCGGTCCGCGTGGTGATCCCGTGGGCCGAGCGGCTCGCGTTCGCCGACGCGCGCACGCGGACCCGTCGTGACCACATCAAGTATCTGACGCTGATCGAAGCGTCCGCGCTGCTGCACCAGCACCAGCGGCCCCGCCGCACCACCACGATCGCCGGGCGCCAGGTCACCTACATCGAAGCCACCGTCGCCGACGTCGCGCTCGCGAACCGGCTCGCGGCCCGCGTGCTGGGCCAGTCGCTGGACGAGCTGCCCCCGCAGACTCGACGGCTGCTCGACACGCTGCACACCTACGTCACCGACCGCGCCAAGGCCGAGCAGGTCGACCGCGATCTGGTGCGCTTCACCCGCCGGGAGCTGCGCGAGGCCACCGGCTGGGGCGACACCCAACTCAAGGTCCATCTCGCCCGGCTGGTGGATCTCGAACTGGTCGCCGCGGAGCGTGGCGGGCGCGGTGGCGGGTTCGTCTACGAGCTGGCCTGGGACGGCACCGACCGTCATGGCCGTGCGGTGGCGGGGCTGGTCGACCTCGACACGCTCACCGCTACGACCCCCGACCCGCTCGATGACTCCGCCGGCGAGCCGGTCGACGGGCCTGACGCTACGACCGGCCAGACGCACGTCGATGCGGCTACGACGGGCAACCGGTCGGGGTCCAACGGCGACCGGTCGGGGTCCGGTCGGGGAGCGGTCGGGGGGTGGTCGGCCCCCGACCCGACCGGCTCGAACGGCCACCAGCAGCCGTCCGAGGCGCTGCGTGAGCAGATCCGGGAGGTGGGCTGATGCCCAAGCGTGGAGAACGCAACCCGTCGCCGCTCCCGGGCGACCCAGCCGACCCCCAGGGCTTCCCGCGGATGATCGGCGAGTTCGCCACGTGGATGGGGGTGCACGGCTACTCCGAGCGCACCATCGGCAACCGCACCCGCGCGCTGGCCTACCTCGCGGCGTGGCTGCTCGACCGAGGCATCTCGCGGCCGTCCGAGGTGACCAAACCGGTGCTGGACCGCTACCAGCGCCACCTGTTCCACCGCCGCAAGCCCAACGGTGAACCGCTCTCGTTCCGCACCCAGCACACCTGGCTGGTGCCGGTGCGGGCGTTCTTCAAGTGGGCCGCCCGCGACAACCGGATCCTGTTCAACCCCGCGTCCGAGCTGGAGCTGCCGCGCATCGAACGGCGGCTGCCCAAGCACGTGCTGTCGATCGGGGAGGCCGAACGCGTGCTGGCCCAGCCCGACCTCGACGAGGCCACCGGGGTCAGGGACAGGGCGATCCTCGAAGTGTTCTACGCCACCGGGATCGCCGCTCCGAACTGCTCTCGCTCAAGCTCTATGACCTGGACGTGGACCGCGGGACGCTGATCGTCCGGCAGGGCAAGGGCAAGAGGGACCGCATGATCCCCATCGGCCCGCGGGCGATCATCTGGACCGGTCGCTACCTCGACGACGTCAGACCGCACCTGGTCGTCGAGCCCGACGACGGGACGCTGTTCCTGACCGTGGACGGCACCCCGTTCGCACCGTCGCGGCTCACCCAGCTCGTGCGGGTCTACGTGAACCGGGCGGCGATCGGCAAGACCGGGTCGTGTCACCTGTTCCGCCACACCATGGCCACGCTCATGCTCGAAGGCGGCGCCGACACCCGCTACATCCAGCAGATGCTGGGCCACGCAAGGCTCGAGACGACCCAGATCTACACCCAGGTCTCGATCCGTCAGCTCCAAGCCATCTACCTCGCCACCCACCCCGGAGCCACCAACGAACACCACCGGCGTCCCGACGAGGAAGACGAGGACCCATCGCGTGCACGCCCAGCAGCTTCTTCTTCTCTAGCCGCTTCAGCCGCTACGCCCACCGACCGCGACGACGAGCCCCACGGGGACCCCGACGAGGACCTCGACGGCTCCGCTGACAGCGGCGGCCACGACCCCGCGGCCTGAGCCTGCAACGGTCGAGCAACGCGACACACCAATGCATCAACGACGATCCCGCCGGAACACCGCCCACGGTCGCTCCTGACCGCGACGTCCTCGCCTGACGTTCCCTCCTCGCAGCAACGCCCCCGGCAACGCTCCAGGAACGCTCCAGCAACACCTCCACGTCCTCAGCAACGCTCCAGCAACACCCCGACCCCGACTCCACGCCCCCTGACCCTCGACCTTCCCCCCACCCCTCGCACGTCCCCGACCTTCCCTCGATCTCCAGACCCCCCTCGCCGGGGTTCGACAGTTGGGGTTCGTGGTGAGGC
>JBOHEE010000345.1:0-5903 GCA_050700895.1 Nitriliruptorales bacterium
GCTGCTGCTCGACTACCGCGGCTACGGCGGCAACCCGGGCCGGCCGAGCGAGCAGGGCCTGACGGCCGACGCGGACGCGGCGGCGGCGTGGCTCTCCGACCGTCCCGGGATCGACGACGTGGTCTACTTCGGCGAGTCGCTCGGGGCTGCCGTGGCGATCGCCGTCGCGACCGACCGCCCGCCCGCCGCGCTCGTCCTGCGCTCGCCGTTCACCTCCCTCGTCGAGGTGGCCCGTGTCCACTACGGGCCGGTCCCCCGGTGGCTGCTCCGCGACCGCTATCCGGCGGTCGACCAGGTCGCGTCGCTGGAGGTGCCGGTCCTGGTTGTCGCGGGGGAGCGGGACACGATCGTCCCGCTGGCCCACAGCCGGCGCCTCTTCGAGGCCGCCCCGGAGCCGAAGCGGTTCGTCTCCGTCCCCGATGCCGGCCACAACGATCCGGTGCTGCTCGACGGGACGGATCTGCTGGACGCGGTGACCGGCTTCCTCCGCGACCTCGACCTGCTCCCGCCGGGCTGACGCGGTCAGCTGAGCTCGGCGGCGAGCCGCTCCATCATGTCGAGGCAGCGGCCGAGCTGCTCGAAGCTCACGTACTCGTCGGGGCGGTGGGCGAGGTCGATGCTCCCCGGGCCGCAGACGACCGCTGGGATCCCGGCCTGCTGGTAGAGCCCGGCCTCGGTGCCGAAGGAGGCGACCGCGATCTCGGGTTCGTCGAGGAGTCGCCGGACGAGCGCGACGGCGGCCGAGTCGTCGCGGATCTCGAGCCCGTCGACCTCGCCGGCCGCCGTCGTCGCGATGGTTGCCTCGGGGTGTCGCGCGCGCATCCCGCGCAGCAGGTCGCCCTCGAACGCCGTCATCGTGGCGCGGACGTGCTCCGCGTCGGCGCGCCGGACCGGGCGCAGCTCCCACTCGAAGGAGCACGCGCCGGGGACGACGTTGCGGGCGGTCCCTCCGTTGATCGTCCCCACGCTGATGGTCGTCCCGGCAGGCTCGTAGCGGCTGTCGGACGGCGCGCGCTCGGCGAGTTCCTCTCCGACCTCCAGGAGCCGGGCGATGTAGCGGACGGCGACCTCGACCGCGTTCACGGCCTGGGACGGCCGGGAACCGTGTCCTTCGAGGCCGGTGACCGACGTCGTGTACTCGTAGCAGCCCTTGTGGCCGTGCACGATCCGCATCGACGTCGGCTCGCCGACGATCGCCGCCTTGGGCTTCGGACCCCGCTCGGCGAGGTCGGCGAGGAGCAGGGGAGCGCCCTGGCAGCCGATCTCCTCGCCGAAGGTGAGCGCGACGTGGACCGGCGCCCGCAGCTCCGCTGTTGCGAAGCGCGGGGCCATCGCGAGCGCGCAGGCGAGGAAGCCCTTCATGTCGACCGCCCCGCGCCCGTAGACGCGGCCGTCGCGGCGCGCGGCGACGAACGGGGAGCCGGTCCATGTGTCCTCCTCCGCGGGCACGACGTCGGTGTGGCCGGAGAGGATCACGCCGCCGTCGGCGGCCGGCCCGATCGTGGCGAAGAGGTTCGCGCGCGTGCCGCCCTCGTCGTAGGTCAGGCTGACGTCGGCGCCGACCCCGACGAGGATCGCCTCGGCGCAGCTGATCAGGTCGAGGTTCGGGTCGTCGGTGAGGGTGGGGAAGCTGATCAGGTCGCCGAGCAGCACCAGGGCGTTCTCGAGCGGATCCGCCGCCCCCGACGAGCGCGCCACCCTCAAGCCTTCACGAACAGCTGCCGCGGGTAGTCGGCCAGCGGCTCGGCGGGGCCCTCCTCGCGGATCAGGATGGTCTCGGTGATCTCGATGCCCCAGTCCTCCATCCAGAGGCCGGGCATGAAGTGGAAGGTCATTCCCGGCTCGAGGACGGTCTCGTCGTTCCAGCGCAGGCTGATGGTCCGCTCGCCCCAGTCGGGCGGGTAGCTGATCCCGATCGGGTAGCCGCAGCGGCCGACACGGGGGATGCCCGCGTTGAGGAGCGTGGCGTTCAGCGCGCCCGCGATGTCGCACGCGCGGTTGCCGGCCCGGGCCGCGTCGAGCCCCGCCTCGAGGCCCGCGATCAACGCCGCCTCGGCATGGCGCATCTCCGGTGGCGGATCGCCGAGGAACACCGACCGGCACAGGGGCGCGTGGTAGCGGCGGTAGCAGCCCGCGATCTCGAAGAACGTCCCCTCGCCGCGCTCGAACGGCCGGTCGTCCCAGGTGAGGTGGGGCGCCGACGCGTCCGCCCCGCTCGGGACGAGCGGGACGATCGCGGGGTAGTCGCCGCCGAATGTCTCGTCGCCGTTCACGCCGGCGATCCCAGCGTGGAGGATCTCGGCGACGAGCGCGCTCTTGGGCAGGCCCGGCTCGACCAGCTCGAGGATGCGCGCGTGCATGCGTTCCACGATGCGGGCGGCCCGGCGCATGTAGACGAGCTCCTGGGGCGACTTCACCGCCCGCTGCCAGTTCACGAGCCCGGTGGCGTCGACGAACTCGGCGTCGGAGAGGCCCTCGGTGAGGTGGCGGTGGGCGGATGCGGAGTAGTAGTAGTTGTCCATCTCGACGCCGATGCGGGCGCGCGACCGGCCCGCGTCGGCGAGCAGCTCCGCGAGGTGCTGATGGGGATGCCAGTCGATCGACTGCACGTAGTCGTCGGGGTAGCGACGATCCTGTCGTGGGGCATGTAGACGGTGCGCTTCGCGCCGTTCGCGTCCATGAGCCGCCCCCACCACATCGGTTCGTCGTCGTGGGTGACGAGGACCGCCTGGTGGGTGTAGTCCCCGACTGAGCCAGCAAGAAGGAGCCTCCTGTGGCGAACCCCGACCAGTACCGACCCGGCCGCGCCCACACCTCGCGGACCTACCCGGTCGTCCCGCCGATCTACCAGACGACGACGTTCGAGCTCGACGACCAGGCCTACAAGGACATCCAGGGCACCGGCGGGCTGCATGAGACCTGGTACTCGCGCTTCTCGAACCCGACCGTCCAGGCCGCCGCCGACGACGTCGCGCGGCTCGAGGGCGGCGAGCACGGGCTCATGGCCGCGACCGGCATGGCCGCGATCGCGACCACGCTCGTCACCCTCCTGGAGGCCGGCGACACCCTCGTCGCGTCACGGCAGGTCTACGGCGACACCGGGGACCTCATCGAACGCGACCTCCCCTCGCTCGGGGTCTCGGTCATCCGGGTCGACGCCTTCGACACCGACGGCTGGCGCGACGCCATCGCCACCCACCGGCCGGCGGTCGTGTACGGCGAGACGCTGTCGAACCCCCAGCTCCGCCTCGTGGACATCCCCGCGGTCGCGGAGGCGGCGCACGAGGTCGGCGCATCGTTCGTCGTCGACAACACCTTCGCGACGCCGCACTGCACGCGGCCGCTCGAGCTCGGGGCGGACGTCGTCGTCGAGTCGGCGACGAAGTTCCTCGCCGGCCACTCCGACGTCATCGCCGGGGCGATCTGCGCGAACGACACCGGGCTGATCGAGGAGATCCAGCGCCGCATCATCACCTTCGGAGGCGCGCTCGACCCCCACGCGGCCTTCCTCGTCTGGCGCGGCCTGCGGACCTTCCGCATCCGCCTCGAGGAGGAGTGCCGTGTCGCCGCGGCGCTCGCCGACGAGATGGCCGACCACCCGGACGTCGCCGGTGTCGTCTATCCCGGCCGCGACGACCACCCCGACGCCGGAGCGGTCGTGTCCGCCGTCATGCCCGGCGACCACCGGGGGGCGATGCTGACCCTCGTCGTCGAGGGCGGGGACGAGCGTGCGCTCCGGCTCGTGCGGAACCTCGGCGTCGCGGTCGAGGCGACGAGCCTCGGCGGCGTCGAGACGCTGGCCAGCCTCCCCTTCAACTCGTCGCACTTCAACATGACGCCCGAGGAGCGCCTGGAGGCGGGCATCCTGCCCGGCATGGTGCGCCTGTCGATCGGCCTCGAGGGCGAGGCGGCGCTGCTCGCCGACCTCCGCGGGGCCCTCGACGCCAGCGCATGATGGTCCCACCATCGTCGATGTCAGCCCTGAGGCCGGCTTTCCGGCCTCACAGCCGACGTCGACTCGCTCCGGGCATGACTCGGCGGGGCGGTGGTCGCCGGGCGCCCTTGACGAGGTGGTCTGATGGCTGAGCTGCTGTTTCTGAGCCGGACCGACGTCGAGTCGCTCCTCGACCTCGACGAGCTGCTCGAGGCGCTGGAGGACGGCCTGCGCCGCCTCAGCGACGGGACGGCGTCGGTGCCGCCGCGGGCGGGCGCCGAGGCGCCCGGCGGGCTGCTTCTCGCGATGCCCGGCTCGGTCCCCGACCTCGCCCTCGTGACGAAGCTCGTGTCGGTCTTCCCCGGCAACCACGAGCACGGCCTGCCGAGCCACTTCGCGCTGATCGTCGCTCTCGACCCCGAGACCGGCCAGCCTCTGGCGGTCATGGACGGCACCCACGTCACCGCGGTCCGGACCGCGGCGACGTCGGCGCTCGCGTGGCGGGCCGTCGGTCGTCCGGACGCGCGGGTGCTTGCGATCCTCGGGGCCGGCGTGCAGGGCGGCTCGCACCTCGACGCCTTCGACCACGTCGGGGCGTTCAGCGAGGTCCGCGTCGCCTCCCGCACCCACGACCACGCCGTCGCCCTCGCGGAACAGCATCCACGGGCCCGCGCCGTGGCGACGTTCGAGGAGGCGGTCCGGGGCGCCGACGTGGTCTGCTGCTGTACCGACTCGCGGGATCCCGTCATCCGCCGTGAGTGGCTCGCGCCGGCGGCGCACGTCAGCTCGGTCGGGACGGGCGAGGAGGTCGACGGCGCCACCATCGACGCGGCCAGCGTGTTCGTCGAGTGGCGGGGTGCGGTCACGAACGCACCTCCCGCCGGCGCGGTCGAGCTGCAGGGCCGTGACCCGGAGTCGGTGACCGAGATCGGCGAGGTCCTCGCCGGCACCCGGCCCGGCCGCAGGTCCGATGACGAGGTCACCGTCTGGAAGTCGACCGGGCACGCCGTGGAGGACGCCGCCGCCGCCGCGCTCGTCCTCCGCCGCGCGACGGGAGAGGGCCGCGGCACCGTCCTGACCCTCGACTAGCGAGCGATCGTGAGCCGGACGGGCAAGCATGTTGCCTGGAAGGTTCACGATCGCAGGAGGGCGCGGGCGAGCTGGGCGGCGATCCTCGCGTTGTGCTCGGCGAGGGCGAGGTTCGCATCGACCGCCCGGCCACCGGTCGCGGCGGCGATGCGTTCGAGGACGAACGGGGTGACATCGGCCCCGCGGACGCCGGCCGTGGCCGCCGCCTCCTCGGCCTCGACGATCGCGGCATCGAGGGCGTCGCGCGGGAGCTCGTCGGCCTGCGGAATCGGTACGGCGAGGAGCACCCCGCCGGTGCCGAGCTCTCGGGCGGCCCGCACGACCGCCGCCACCTCCTCGACGCTGTCGACTCGCCGTGGCGCGGGGAAGCCGCTGCGCCGGCTGTAGAACGCGGGGAACTCGTCCGCGCCGAGGACGAGCACCGGGACGCCGAGGGTCTCGAGGCGCTCGAGGGTGCGGCCGACGTCGAGGAACGCCTTGGCGCCGGCGCAGACCGTGACCACCGGGTGACGCGCGATCGCGCCGAGGTCGCTGCTGACGTCGCCGGTCTCGGCCACGTCGGCGTGGACCCCGCCGATCCCGCCGGTCGCGAACACCCCGACGCCCACTCGGGCGGCGAGCGCGACCGTCGCCGACACCGTCGTGACCCCGACCGGCCAGCCTTCGGCGAGCGCGACCGGCAGGTCGCGGACCCCCACCTTCGTCTCTCCCGCCAGCACCCGGTCCGTCTCACCGTCGGCAACCCCGACGTGGGCGACCCCGTCGAGGACCGCGGTCAGGGCCGGCACCGCCCCGGCCTCGCGGATCGCGGCGGCGCAGCGCTCGAGCGCCTCGGCGTTGCGCGGCGCGGGCAGCCCGAGCCGGCTGAAGATCGTGGACT
>JBOHEE010000346.1:0-2855 GCA_050700895.1 Nitriliruptorales bacterium
CACCGGGATCGTCCTCGACCGGCTCACCCCCACCCAACGCACCATCCTCGGCCTCCTCGACATCCCACTCCCATGGCCCGAACGCCAGGACCTTGACCCCAAACAGTGCGGAAAACGCGGCTAGCCCTTCGGTGCAGAGCGTTCTCATCTCCTCCTCCATGCCGGTTTATCGCGGCGCTCCCAAAGCGTGGCACGGCGGATCGGATGGGGCGGGACGCCAGCGCGCGCGGGGCTCGGCGTCGCGTTCGTCGCGGGGGCTTTCTTGGTTGGCCCGGTCGCCTGGGCCGACGTGATCGTCGGCCTCGTCATCCTCCCTACGGCCACGACCATCGTGCTGCGGCTGCGCGGGTCAGACGCGCCCCCGCTGCGCTGGACCGGGCCCTTCGGGCACCTCGCGAACATCGCCATCGGGGTCGTGCTGGCCGTCCTCGCCCTCCAGGGAGCCCTCATCTTCTACGGAGCCGCGATGATCCTGGCAGCGGCCTACGGATACGCCGGGTGTGAGCTGTTCGCTTTCGCGAACCGGATCAACGGGCGCAGCGACGAGATCGGCTGCCCCGTGTTCTGGCCGATCGACGCCGCCGAACGCCGAGCCACCCTCCAGCGCTGACGCCCCACCGCCCCCGCGAGACGAGTTCCCCGCGAGAACGCCCAGCACCGCGTCCGACATTGCCCGGTGGCATGTATCACGCGCCCGCGTCGCCTCGCGAGGCGTCGAATAGCGGGCGATATCCACGTCCGCAAGAGGCGCTGACGACCACCGCCATACCGGATATATTGGTAGCCGTTCGTATATACAGGAGGGCGCGATGACGAAGCGTCTGATCGACGTGGACGATGAGGTTCTCGAGGCCGCCCGGCAGGTCCTGGGCACCGAGACCATCAAGGACACTGTCAACTCCGCCCTCCGCGCCAGCGTGCAGGCAGCTGAGCGACGGCAGCGCGTGGACGTCGCGGCACTGAAGCGCTTCGCCGAGGCGTCGCGTGACCTGCTCGACGACGAGGTGATGGCTGACGCATGGCGCTGACACCTGCCTCCTGGCTGGTGGACAAGTCCGTGCTCGCCCGCGTCGATGTCCCGGTCGTCGCCGACGCCGTGCTACCGCGTGTGCAGACCGGCCAGGTCGGTGTGGCGCTGGTTACCGAGCTCGAGGTCGGCTACTCGGCTCGGTCCGGGGCCGACTACGACGCCACGCGGCAGGAACTGCTGGACCTGCTCATCCCGGTGGCGATGCCCGTGCGGGCCGAGGAGCGAGCCCGTGAACTCCAGCGCGACCTGGTGTTGCGGGGTCAGCACCGGGGTGTCAGCGTCCCCGATCTCGTGCTCGCGGCGATCGCCGACATCGAGGAACTCACCATCCTGCACTACGACGCCGACTTCGATCTGATCTCCGACGTCACCGGCCAACCGACGGAATGGGTCGTCGAGCGAGGCAGCATCGGCTGACGTCGTGGAGCCGCCGATCCCCCCCGTCACGCGGTGGACGATACGAGCGGGCGATCTGACCAGAGCCCAGGTGCTGTTCGTGGTGCGGCGTCGTAGCCACTTCGCCGTGTTCGGGCGGCCGGCCGCAAGGGCTTCGATCCGGCGTCGTATCCGTGGGTCATGCAGTGTCGGCGACGACCTCCCTGACGTCGTCGAGCTCGAAGGCCAGGCCGGGCGGAGGGAACCCGCCTCCCTCGGGCAAGTCGTCACGCGGTGGGTCGGACTCGCGCAGACGTCCGGGCACCCACGAGTGCACGAGAGCCTGGTAACCCCTCGCGGGCCGGCTCCTCCAGGCCGAGTTCGTCGAAGCGAGCCAGCGCCGCCTCAGCCGTGATCATCGGGTAGTTCGTACCGAACAGCACCTTGTCGGCGCCGTCCGCCTTGAGGTAGTCGACGAGCGCGCGGGGATACCGGTGCGCCACGTAGGCCGAGGTGTCGATGTAGACGTTCTCGTGCTTCCGCGCGACGGCGATCATCTCTTCGGTCCAGGGATAGCCGATGTGGCCCGCCACGATCACGAGGTCCGGGAAGTCGAGGGCGACGTCATCGAGGTAGGGGATCGGCCGCCCGGTCTCCGAGGTCCGCAGCGGCCCGGTGTGGCCGGCCTGGGTGCAGAACGGGATGCCGAGCTCCACGCACTCGACGTACAGCGGGTAGTAGTAGCGGTCGCTCGGCGGCCGCTCCCACAGCCACGGCACGACGCGCAGGGCCTTGAAGCCGAGCTCGTGCACACAGCGGCGGAGCTCGCGGACCGCGACCATGGGCCGACGCAGGTCGACGGAGGCGACACCGTGGAGCCGGCCGGGGTGAGCCTTGACCCAGCCGGCCACCTCGTCGTTGCTGATGAGCTCACCGCTCGGTCCGTGCCAGGCACTGACGAGTCCGACGTCGACGCCGCCGGCGTCCATCGCGGCGATCGTGAGGTCGATCGGCAGCTCCTCGCCGGGGACCTCGAGGTCCGTCCACCGGCGCAGTGACGCAAGCATGTCGTGGCGCAGGAGGCGGAGGGTCGGGTGCTGCATCCAGACGTCGACGACCGTCACCTCACGAGCCTTTCCGTGCCGCGACCGTGAAGCGACCGGGCGACATATCGCCTGGATCCTTCACGATCGCGTCAGGGTTCGAGAGCGAGCTGCATCGCGCGGAGCTTGAGGCGGGTCTCCTCGAGCTCCGCCTCGGGGAGGGACGCCGCGCCGATCCCGGAGCCGGCGAAGAGGCGGGCGCGGGCGCCGGACAGCTCCGCGCAGCGCAGCCCGACGGCGAACTCCCCGTCACCGGCCGCGTCGGCCCACCCGACCGGACCCGCGTAGCGCCCGCGGTCCATTCGCTCGAGCTCGCGGATCGCCTCCACGGCCGCGCCCCGCGGCAC
>JBOHEE010000347.1:0-4536 GCA_050700895.1 Nitriliruptorales bacterium
TCGCGCGGAGCGTGAGGCCGAGAAGGAGGCGCGTCGCGCGGAGCGTGAGGCCGAGAAGGAGGCGCGTCGCGCGGAGCGTGAGGCCGAGAGGGAGGCTCGCCCGGGCCGAGCGTGAAGCGCGCATGGAGGCGGAACCGCCAGGAGCGGCAGCGGCGGCGGGCCGAGCGGGAGGCACGCGAGAGCGCCGCCAGCAGCGAGAGGCCGAGCGTCAGAAGCGGCGCCAGAGGCGGGAGGCCGAGGAGCAGCAGGGCGCGGAGGACGCAACCCCTGACCAGTGACGGAGGAACGTCTGGTCACGAGCTCGTGACGAGACGTTCCCCGGTCACCGCGAACCGACGCTGCCGGAGCGTCGGCAGCGAGGACACACCCTTCCATCACCGACTTTGGCTTGTCCTAGCGCGGGATGCGGGTGCGCTTGAACTCGTTGAGATCGCGCCACCCGGTGAAGAGGTCGAGGACGCGCTCGATCGTCTCCTGAGCGACCGACCCGTTCCCCTCGGGCCGGTGCATGAGGCGCACGAAGACGGCGTCATCGTCGGACAGGAACGTCGGGACGCCGAAGACGTCTCGGTCGGCGACCGCGGCCTCGTGCTCCTTGCGGAGCGTCTCGACGGCGCCGCCCTCCCTGGCCAGGCCGAGCACGTGGTCCGCATCGACACCCGCCCGGTCGAGTGCCCTTCGGATCACCGCCTCGTCTCGGATGTCGTCGCCGTCGTCGTGCCGTGCGGCGAAGAGCGAGAGGTGGACGTCGAGGAAGCGGTCAGGGAGCGAGTCCCGGACCACGAGACCGGCGGTGAACGCGAGGATCCCGGAGGCCTCGAGGGCGTCGTCGCGGTCCCAGACGGCCGGCTCACGCTTGTCGACGTGGACTTGGGCGAGCGAGAACGGCACGAACGTGACGTCCCAGTCGGCCCCGGCGCGGAGGCCCTCCACGACGTGCTCGTGGGCGTTGCGGGCGAACGGGCACAGGTAGTCCCAGGTGATCGCGAAGGTGCGGCTCATCCCTCTCCCATCGGTCGCTTCGATCTCAGGGTCCATGCTTCCACAACCCCGAAGTCGCCTCCGACCTTCCGTCCGGTCACCCGATGCCCAGGCCGGTCATGAGGGCGCGGGCGGTGAGGCCGAAGTTCACGAACGCCCCGAACGTGATCGGCACGTAGTCGTACACCTCACGGCGCAGGGCGTAGAGCCGGCCGGCGACCAGCACGATCAGGGGGAAGACCGATCCGTACACGTAGTGGAGGTGGAAGCCGCCGGCGCCGATGCGGCGGCCGAGCAGGAGCAGGACCACGCCGAGCACGACCTGGATCACGAGCACGGTCTCGCTGTAGTACAGCAGCCCCCAGAAGGGTCGCCCGAGGCTCTCGCGTCGGGTCAGGCGTGCCGTTGTCCCGTAGACCGTCAGCAGCGCGAACGCGATCACGATCGACCACCCGACGTAGCCGTGCAGGGGCGCCATCACGCCGTTCCCGACATCACGCAGGTCGTCATGGAGCAGGCTCCTGTCGTCACACGGTTGCCCACCGCGGATCCCCCGTCATCGCCCGGTCCCGCGTCACGGAGCCGTCTCCAGTTCCCGGTCTCGGAGGCGCTGCATCCACCGCAGGACGAGCCAGCCGACGACGGGGGGCGCGACCACGAGGAGGATGCGCAGGACCCACGTGAGTGTCTCGAGGCGGATCGTGAACCGGGCCGCGAGCACGTCGTTGCTGCCGGCGAGCATCATCACGAGCAGGAAGGTGAACGCCGCCCAGCCGATCGCGGTCCGCCACGGGACGTCGCGCTGTCGGTGGAGCAGGTGGTGCTCGTCGTCGTCGCGGGTGATGAAGCGGCGCTCGATCCACGGCCACGCCCCGGCCACCGTGAAGACGATCCCCGGCACGATCACCCCAGGTATGAACGGCTGGGGGATGTGCACGCCGAAGATCGTGAACGACCACGACGGCCACAGCCGGTAGACGCCCTCGAGCCAGCCGACGTACCAGTCCGGCTGGGACGGGGCGAACACCTGCGAGGGGTGATAGGGGCCGTAGATCCACACGGGGTTGATCTCGAAGAAGCCACCCAGCCCGGCCAACGCGGACGCGGTCGCGGCGAACGTGGCGAGCGTCACCATGAGCTGGCTCGGGAAGAGCGGCTTGCCGACGACGTTCGTCGCGGACCTCGGACCGCCCGGGTGCTGGGCGTGGCGGTGGCGGAAGAGCAACGCGAGGTGGGCGGTGACCAACGCGATGAGCCCGGCCGGGATGATCATGATGTGGAAGACGTAGAGCCGGCTGAGCACGTCCACCGTGGGGAACTCGCCCGCCATAGCGAGGAACGCGACCCAGGGACCGACGAACGGGATCGAGAGCAGCGTCCCGTAGGCGATCGCGAGCCCGGTCCCCGACAGCAGGTCGTCGGGCAGCGAGTAGCCGGTGAAGCCGGCACCGATCGCGAGGATGAGGAGGACGATCCCGGTCAGCCAGGTGAGCTCGCGCGGCTTTCGGAACGACCCGGTGAAGAAGACCCGGAACATGTGCACGACGATCGCCACGACGAAGACGTTCGCGGCGTGGTGGTGGATGCGGCGCATGAGGAGGCCGGCGCGGACCTCGAACGAGAGCCGCATGACCGAGTCGAAGGCGGCCGACACCTCCGCCCCCTGGAGCGGGGTGTAGGGACCGGCGTAGATCAGCGTGCGGGCGTCGGGCCGGTAGAAGAGGGCGAGAAAGGTGCCGGTCGCGACGAGGATGACGAGCGAGAAGAGGGCGATCTCGCCGATGAGGAACGACCAGTGGCCCGGGAAGGGCTTGCGGAGCAGCTTCGTCGAGACCTCGGCGAGCCGCAGCCGTTCGTCCACCCACCGGGCGACGCGGTCGACGACGCTGCGCCGGCTCATCCGCGCCGCCCCATGTCCCAGAATCCGGGCCCCACGGGGGCGTCGAAGTCGCCGAGCGCGATGAGCTCACCGGCGTCGTTCTGCCCGAGCGGGAGCTGCGGAAGGGCGCGGGTCGTCGGCCCCGAGATGGGCCGCGCCCCCTCGGTCACCTTGAACTTCGACTGGTGGCAGGGGCAGAGGAGCTCGGCGACGGCGGCGCGGTAGAGGCCGACGGGGCAGGCCGCGTGGGTACAGATCTTCGAGTAGCACACGAGCCCTTGGACGGTCGGGGGCGAGCCCTCCGGCATCGCGAGGCGCTCGGTCTCCACCCGGATGAGCAGGGCCTGTGACTGCGACGAGCCGACATGGCCCTCCGGGAAGACCGTGACGACGCTGCCGACGCGGAGGTCGTCGGGCACGATCGTTCGGCCGTCCTCCGTCACGACCCGCAGACCATCGCGCCAGTCGGTGCGGAACAGCTCCCGCCCGGGTCCGGGCCCGAGCGAGCGGAACGGCAGGACGAGCGCGAGGCCCACGGACCCGATGACCCCGGCGAGGAGCCGCGACAGGAAGCGGCGGCGGTCCGCCGTTCGCGGGTCGGGTTCGGCGGTCGCGGACTCGAAGGCGGTGGCGAAGCCGCGTCGCGCGTCGGGGTCGGAGACCATCGGCTCGCGCTCCTCGACGACGTCGGGCTCGTCGATGAGCACCTTCACCCAGATCGTGAGCGCTACGGCGACCCCGCCGAAGGCGAGGAACCAGAGGAAGCCCTCGATCTGGGTGGCGCCGCCGACGACGTAGAGCGCGACGAGCCCGAGGGACGCGACGATCGTGACGAGGAAGGCACCCGCGGCCCAGCGCGTCGCCCGATCGAGCCGGCGCTGCTCCCCGCGCGCCGCCTCGTCGCGGTCCGGGGTCTGGTGCCGAGCGTCAGTCACGGCGCGCCTCCCCGATGAAGTAGATCGCGACGACGAGCAGCACGAACCCGACGCCCCATGCGACGAGCCCCTCGGTGACCGGGCCGCTCCGACCGATCGTCAAGCCCCCCGCGGGGCGCTCGGCCTGTCGGGTGACGAAGTCGACGTAGGCGATCACCGAGGCAACCTCGGGGTCGGAGATGATCTCCTTGCCGAAGACCGGCATCACGCCCGGTCCGGTGCGGACCGCCTCCGCGACCTCGACCGGCGCGGCGTCGAGGAGCCCCGGCGCGATGTCCTCCTGGCTGATCGCGATGCCGCGGCCGAAGGCGCCGTGGCACGCGACGCAGTTGCGCACGTAGACGTCCCGCCCCTCGGCGACGTCGCCACGGTCGGCATCGACCACCGGGACGTGCGGCGCGTCGGCGGCGAACGTCTGGAAGTAGGCGACGAGGGCGCGCCGTTGCTCGTCGTCGAGCACGGGACGGCGACGGACCGAGCCGGCCTCGATGTTCGGCATCGGCATCCGTCCCGTTCGGATCACGAAGTCGACGAGGGCGGGAGAGGCGTCCTGGACGGGCGGGACCTCGATCCCTGCGCGCACCGAGCCGCGTCCCTCTGCGCCGTGGCAGGTCGCGCAGTGCTGGCTGTAGAGCGCCTCGCCCCGCTGGACGATGCCGTCCTCAGGGGCCTCGGTCCCGGCCGGCGTCTGGGCGGTCGCCGCGGTCGCCGCGAGCGCGCCCGCGACGATGAGTCCGAGGA
>JBOHEE010000348.1:0-2036 GCA_050700895.1 Nitriliruptorales bacterium
CTCGCCGCGCCTTGCCAGATGACGATCTGTCCTCGCCCATGCGCACACCACGTTGAACACCCCCTCCTAGTCCCCGGGTGCGTGTCCCAGTCGGTGGAGGATGATGCGATTCGTGCCTCCGTGCCCACCCGGGATGCCGGAGACGATGACGACCGGGTCGCCCGACTGCCCGTAGCCGCCGCGAAGGCAGACCTCGTCGGCGGCGAGGATCAGGTCGCGGGTGTGGTCCTTCTCGCCGACGAGCTCACCGGCCGTCCCCCACATCATCGCCAGGCGTCCGAGGGTCTGCTCGCGCGGGGTCAACCCGACGATCGGGACGTCAGGGCGGAACTTCGACACGAGCTGGATGGAGAACCCCGAGAACGAGAACACGACCACTGCCCGTGCGTGCACGTCGTTGGCTGCCTGGACCGCCGCCCGGGCGACGACGCGGTCGATCGCCATGTCCTCGTTGACCGGCTCCGGCGGCTGGTTGAGGTGGCGGCTGCCCTCCGCGACCTCGATGATGCGCGCCATCGTGCGCACCGCCTCGACCGGGTAGCGGCCCGTCGCCGTCTCCCCCGACAGCATGACGGCATCGGTGCCGTCGAAGATCGCGTTCGCGACGTCGGACGCCTCCGCACGCGTCGGGCGCGGGTTGCGGACCATCGAGTCGAGCATCTCCGTGGCGGTGATGACCGGCTTCCCGCGGGCGTTCGCCAGCGCGATGATCTCCTTCTGGAGGGCCGGGACCCGCTCCGGCCCGACCTCGACGCCGAGGTCGCCCCGCGCGACCATCACCGCATCGGACGCGCCGATGACGTCGTGCAGGTTGTCCAGGACCTCGGGACGCTCCAGCTTGGCGACGACCGGCTGGTCGCCGCCGTGCTCACGCACGAGCTCGCGCACCTCGTGCACGTCGTCGGGCTTGCGCACGAACGACAGGGCGATCCAGTCGATCCCCATCTCCACCATCGCGGCGAGGTCCTCGCGGTCCTTGTCCGTGATGCTCGTCGCGGATACCGCGACCCCGGGGAGGTTCACGCCTTTGCGCGACCGCGCGATCCCTCCGGCCACCACGCGGCAGTGGACGCGGTCGCCGTTCACGCGCGAGACGACGAGCCGGATGAGCCCGTCGTCGAGCAGGACGAGGGCTCCCGGGTCGACGTCGTCCGCGAGCGCCCGGTAGACGACCGGAACGACGGGAACGCCCTCGGCGTCGCGGCAGGCATCGACCTCGTCCCGCCCGCTGACGAGGACGACGTCGCCGCCGTCCTCGAGGCGGAGCCCCTCCTCGGGCAGCACGCCGAGACGGATCTTCGGGCCCTGGAGGTCGCCGAGACAGCCGAGGGCCCGGCCCACCTCCGCGGCGGCCTTGCGCACCGAATCGGCACGCTCCGCGTGCTCGTCGATCGTGCCGTGGGAGAAGTTGAGGCGGGCCACATCGATCCCGGCGGCGAGGGCGGCCTTGAGCCGACCCGGGTCGTCGAGCGCCGGGCCGAGAGTGGCGACGATCTTCGCGCGGCGCACAGGCCCTCCTGCCGTTCGAGCCCCATGCTACGGCCGCAGCCCCGCCGCGCCCGCCTCAGGAGGCTGGTGTCCACCTCTGACGGGGCTTCGCCCCGGCCCGTCGACGCATGAACCCCCGAAACTTGACTCGCCCACGAAAACTTGACTCAAACGCGACAACTTTGCCGACCCAAGGCCCCTGGCGCACGCCTGGGCGGCCCAGATCGCCCCTGGCGGCGTTGCGGACTCGCTTGCGCAGCGCTGCCGCTCGCCGCGCCTTGCCAGATGACGATCTGTCCTCGCCGATCCGCGCACCACCGTGAACGCCACCCTCCTGCGAGCCTCTCGGCTCACTCCGTCGGGGACGGCGAGGGCGAAGGCGACGGCAGCTCGACGACGACCGCCTCCTGGCCCGAGACGTCGGCGACGTAGCGCTCGAGTCGCGGACGGATCGTCCGCCACCGCGAGTGCGTGCCGGGGAGGAGCGCGTACCCCTCGGCGATCCCGAGCGGCTCGGGGGCGGGAATCTCACCGGCGACGTGCCGGAC
>JBOHEE010000349.1:0-3179 GCA_050700895.1 Nitriliruptorales bacterium
CCCGCCACCAGCGCCCGACAGTCCGGCCTGCGACCCGACCGGCAACACCCAACCGACCCTCGTCGACGTCGCCTGACGGCGCCCGACTCACATCAACGATCCTGCGCTCGCGCACGGCTCGAACCGCGGAGCGTGACAGGGCGTGCGATTGAATGCCCCCGCCGCTGAGCTACTCGCCGTGTCCCTCGGCCTGCGCCGCGAGCAGGTCGACGACGCCGCCTCGCAGGCGTCGCATGCCACCGAGCCAGCGCTCGTGGTCGTCGGCCCGGCGTCGGAAGTACTCGGCCACCTCGGGGTGCGGGAGGATGAGGAAGCGCTCGTCGCGGAGACCTTCCACGACGACATCGGCGACCTCCTCGGGCTCGAGCGCGTTCTGGAGGAGGAAGCCGGCGGGATCCTGCTCGAGCATCGGGGTCCGTACTCCCTGAGGGCAGAGCGCCGAGACCCGGATGCCGTCGCCGTGGTGGGCGATCGACAGCCACTCGAGCAACGAGAGCGCCGCGGCCTTCGTGGCGCCGTACGGCGCCGCGAGGATGTGGTTGAGGAGGCCGGCGGCGGAGACCGTGCCGATGACGTAGCCCTCCCCGCGCTCGAGCATCTGCGGCAGGAGCTCCCGCAGCAGGTGGACGTGCGCCATGACGTTGACGTCCCAGCTCCGCTGCCAGCCGTCGAGGTCGGCCTCGACCCCTCCTCCGACGGCGGTGCCGGCGTTCGAGCACAGCACGTCGACGGGACCGAAGGCCTCGGTCGCCCGACGGACGAGCTCGGCCACCTCCTCGGGGGAGGTGACGTCGCAGCGGACGGCGAGTCCGCCGATCTCGACGGCCACCTCGACGGCGGCGTCCTCGGCGAGGTCGGCGACCACGATGCCGGCGGGCTCCTCTTCGGCAATGCGGCGGCAGAGGGCGCGGCCGATTCCGCTGGCCCCGCCGGTGACGATCACGACGCGGTCGCGCAGTTCCACGGGCTCGCTCCTCTCGGCGTCCCTGGCTCAGCCCGATCGGGGCTGCGACATCCTGTTGGCGGGCTTTCCCTGCCAGCCGTCCTCTCGGGGTCCCTGGCTCAGCCCGATCGGGGCTGCGGCGGCTCGAACTGCTCGCGGGCGCGCTCGACCTGTGGGCGGACGAAGCAGCTCTCGAGGTGGTCGTTCACGAGGCCCATGGCCTGCATGAAGGCGTAGACGGTCGTCGGCCCCACGAAGGACCAGCCACGGCGCTTCAGGTCCTTCGACAGCGCGACCGACTCCGCCGACGTCGTGATCTCGCTGATGGTCTCGGGCGTTGTCCGCTCGGGGCCGGCCGACGGGTCGGGCTCGTAGCTCCAGACGAAGGCAGCGAGCGAGCCGAACTCGTCGACGAGATCGAGCGCCCGCCGCGCGTTGTTGATGGTCGACTCGATCTTGCCGCGGTGGCGGACGATGCCGGCATCGTCGAGAAGCCGCGCCACGTCGCCCTCGTCGAACTCGGCGACCCGCTCGAGGTCGAAGCCGGCGAAGCCCGCCCGGAACGCGTCGCGCTCGCGGAGGATCGTGAGCCAGCTCAGTCCGGCCTGGAAGCCCTCGAGGCAGAGCTTCTCGAAGAGGCGGGTGTCGTCGGCGACGGGGAAGCCCCACTCCTCGTCGTGGTAGGCGACGTACTCGGGCGTGGAGTCGCCCCACCAGCAGCGCGTGACGGCACCCTCGTGGCCACTCATGGCGCAGGCCGCGTCATCGCAGCAGGACACGCACCGAGCGCTGCCGGGGACCGCGTTCGGAGGCGTCCTTACTCACGAGAGATAGCGCTTCAGCTCGCGCCGGGCGATCGAGTGCTTGTGGACCTCGTCGGGGCCGTCGGCCATCTGGAGCGTCCGTGCCCACGCCCACATCGCAGCGAGCGGGGTGTCGTTCGTGAAGCCCTTGCCGCCGAAGGTCTGGATGGCCCGGTCGATGACCCAGTTCGCCATACGGGGTGCGACGACCTTGATGGCGGAGATCTCGATGCGGGCACCCCTGTTGCCGACGGTGTCCATGAGCCAGGCGGTCTTCAGCGTGAGCAGCCGCGCCTGCTCGATCTGCACCCGCGCCTCGGCGATCCACTCCTGGATCACACCCTTCTGGGCGAGGCGCTCCCCGAAGGCCTCGCGACCGATCGCACGCTCGCACATCAGGTCGAAGGCACGTTCCGCCATGCCGATGAGACGCATGCAGTGGTGGATCCGGCCGGGACCGAGGCGGGCCTGGGCGAGTGCGAACCCGCTGCCTTCGTCCCCGATCAGGTTCTCCACCGGCACCCGGACGTCGGTGAAGCTCACCTCGGGGTGGCCGCCGTGACCGTGGTAGTCGCCGAAGACCGGCAGCTCGCGCACGATCTCGACCCCGGGTGCGTCCATGGGAACGAGGACGAAGGACTGCTGGCGGTAGGGGTCGGCGTCGGGGTCGGTCTTGCCCATGTCGGTCTTGCCCCTGTCGGTCTTGCCCATGTCGGTCTTGCCCATGAAGATCCCGATCTTCGTGCGCGGGCTCGCCGCTCCCGACGACCACCACTTGCGCCCGTTGATGACGTACTCGTCGCCGTCACGCAGGATCGTCGACTGGATGTTCCTGGCGTCCGACGACGCGACGTCAGGCTCGGTCATGAAGAACGACGAGCGGATCTCGCCCTCCAGCAGCGGCTTCAGCCAGTGCGACTGCTGCTCGGGGCTGCCGAACGCGGCCAGGATCTCCATGTTGCCGGTGTCGGGAGCCGAGCAGTTCATCGCCTCCGGCGCGATGGCGGGCGATCTCCCCGAGATCTCCGCGAGCGGCGCGTAGTCGAGGTTCGTGAGCCCCGCCCCGAAGTCCTCGTGCGGCAGGAAGAGGTTCCAGAGCCCCCGGCTGCGTGCCTCGGCCTTCAGCTCCTCCATGACCGGCGGATGGAAATGGCGGTCGCCGGACTCCTCGATCTGGCGGACGTACGCCTCCTCGTTCGGGTAGACGTGGCTGTCCATGAAGTCGAGGAGGTTGTCCCGCAGCTCCTCGACCTTGGGGCTGTACGCGAAGTCCACGGCCGCGACTCCTCGCTGGCGACGGCGGCCACGCTAGCCGCGTTTTCCGCACTGTTTGGGGTCAAGGTCTTGGCGTTCGGGCCATGGGAGTGGGATGTCGAGGAGGCCGAGGATGGTGCGTTGGGTGGGGGTGAGCCGGTCGAGGACGATCCCGGTGG
>JBOHEE010000350.1:0-1972 GCA_050700895.1 Nitriliruptorales bacterium
GCTGAAGGCGATCCAGGAGGAGCTCGGCGAGACGGACGAGCAGCAGGCGGAGCTCGCCGAGCTGCGCGCACAGGTCGAGGAGGCGAAGCTTCCCGAGGACGCCGACAAGCAGGCGCGGCGCGAGCTCGACCGGCTTTCCAAGCTCCCGCCCGTCGCCGCCGAGTACGGCGTCATCCGCACGTACCTCGAGTGGATCCTCTCACTGCCCTGGGACGCGACGACCGACGACGACCTCGATCTCAAGCACGCGCGGCGCATCCTCGACGAGGATCACTACGACCTCGAGAAGATCAAGGAGCGCATCCTCGAGCACCTCGCGGTCCAAAAGCTGCGCAAGGGGCTCGCCGGGCCGATCCTCTGCTTCGTGGGCCCGCCCGGCGTCGGCAAGACGTCGCTCGGCCAGTCCGTCGCCCGCGCGCTGGGCCGCAAGTTCGTCCGCATCTCCGTCGGAGGCGTGCGGGACGAGGCCGAGATCCGCGGCCACCGGCGGACGTACATCGGAGCGATGCCGGGCACGATCGTCCGCGCGCTGCGCGACGCGGGCTCCAAGAACCCCGTCTTCATGATCGACGAGATCGACAAGATGGGTGCCGACTGGCGCGGCGACCCGTCGAGCGCGATGCTCGAGGTGCTCGACCCGGCGCAGAACTCGAACTTCCGCGACCATTATCTCGACCTGCCGTTCGACCTCTCGCAGGTCCTCTTCGTGTGCACCGCGAACCAGCTCGAGCCGATTCCGGCACCGCTCCGCGACCGCATGGAGATCATCCCGCTCTCCGGCTACACCGAGGACGAGAAGGTCGGCATCGCACGCCGCTACCTCGTGCCGAAGCAGGTGGCCGCCCATGGGCTCGGCCCCAAGCAGGTCACGTTCACGGAGAAGGCCCTGCGGCTCGTCGTCCGCGAGTACACGCGCGAGGCCGGCGTCCGCAGCCTCGACCGCGAGATCGCCGCGCTCTGCCGCAAGGCGGCGCGGGAGATCGCCGAGGGGAAGCGGAAGGGCGCCCGGATCGACGAACGGCGCGTGCGCGCCTTGCTGGGCCGCTCCCGCTTCTCCGCCGAGGTGCGCAAGCGCACGTCGGATCCCGGGGTCGCCACCGGCCTCGCGGTGACGCCGGTCGGCGGCGACGTCCTCTTCGTCGAGGCGACGGCGATGCCCGGTCAGGCCCGGCTCACGATCACGGGGCAGATCGGCGACGTCATGCGGGAGTCGGCGCAGGCCGCACTCTCCTGGGTGCGCGGCCACGGTGGCGACCTGGGGCTCGACTCCGACTGGTTCGAGGACCGTGACGTCCACATCCACGTTCCGGCCGGCGCCGTCCCGAAGGACGGACCCTCCGCCGGAGTGGCCATGGCGACGGCCCTCGCCTCGCTCGCGCTCGGGACGCCGGTGTCCGAGGACGTGGCCATGACGGGGGAGATCACGCTCACCGGGCAGGTTCTCCCGATCGGTGGGGTGAAGGAGAAGGTGCTCGCCGCGCAGCGCGCCGGCATCTCCACGGTGATCCTCCCGCGCGAGAACGAGGGCGATCTCGACGATCTACCCGATGACGTGCGCGAGTCGATGCGGTTCGTCCTCGCCGACGCGGTCGGCGAGGTGCTCGAGGCCGCCCTCCCGGGCGTACCGGCCCTCGAGTTTTCCGGGACGGCAGGCGGGTAGATAATGGCGGCGAAACGACGAAAGGACGAGCGATGAAGGACAGAATGAGCGGGGCGGTCGATACGGCCCGGCCCTACGTCGAGCGGCTCGCGCACGACGACGAGCTCCACGACCACGTCAAGAAGGCCTACGACTCGGCGCGCAAGATCTACGACGAGGTGCTCGGCGACCGCGGCGCCACGGGCCTCGCGATGCGTGTGGCACGCGACAAGGATCTTCAGGACGAGCTGCGCAAGGCCGTCGAGGAGCTGCGCAAGGCGGGCGACCGGGTGCAGGGCAAGCAGTCCCACACCGGCCGCAACATGACGCTCC
>JBOHEE010000351.1:0-9136 GCA_050700895.1 Nitriliruptorales bacterium
GCCCCCAGAAGAGGTCCGGACGCTCGGTCTCGCTCGCCGTGAGGAACCGCCCGTCCGCCGTGACGACGTCGGCCGAGAGCAGGTTGTCGCAAGTGAGGCCGTGCTTGCGCTGGAGCCAGCCGATCCCACCGCCGAGCGTCAGTCCCGCGATACCGGTGCTGGAGATCGCGCCGCCAGTGGTCGCGAGGCCGAAGGCCTGCGTCTCGCGGTCGAACTCGCCCCAGGTCAGGCCGGCCTCTGCGCGCGCCGTACGCGTGCGCGGATCGACGCGCATCCCCTTCATCCCGAAGAGATCGATGACGATCCCGTCGTCGCACACGGCCTTGCCGGCGACGTTGTGGCCGCCGCCGCGGACGGCGATCGGCAAGTCATGGGCGAGCCCGAACCGAAGCGCGGCGATCACGTCCGCGACCCCTGCGCAGCGCGCGATCACCGCCGGGCGCCTGTCGATCATCCCGTTGTGAACCCTGCGAGCCGTCTCGTAGTCGGGGTCGCCGCCAGCGATCACCGGGCCGCGGAGCTCGCTCCGCAGTTCCTCGACGATGCCCAAAGCGTCCTGGGCGGTCGCGGCCTCACTGCTCATCGTCGTCCGCCTCCGGGCCTCGGCCGACAGGGCTGCAAGCTGGACGAGGCGTGAGAGGGCTCGATCCACGTACGGGTCACTCCCGTCCCCCGTCGATCCGCAGCGTCACACGGAGCTTGACGCCGTTGCTTGCGCCGAAACCGAGCAGGCGCTGCACCTGCTCGCCGCCCGCGGACCTGAAGCGGCCGGTTCCGCCGGTGATCGCGCGCTTCACCGGGACGCCGACGTCGGCCAGCTCGTAGCCCTCTGTCACCACCGTGCGATCGCCGGCGCGATCCCCGAGCCGGTAGAGCTGGGTCGTCACGACGATGGGGCCGGTCTTCGTCTTCGCGCCTTCACCCACGTGCGAGCCCCAGCACGTCCACTCGCCGAGCACCTTGTCCGGGAACTCGGGCCTGCCATCCGGGAGCACGCCGTCCGACCCGTTCAGCGTCCCCTCCGGATACAGGTATCCCTGCGTGATGAAGTAGTTGCCGTACGCAGGTAGGCCGTCCGCGTCGACCGGAGTCGGCGCGAACACGAACCGCGTCGGGTCCTCCGCCACGTCGAAGCGGAGCACCTCGGTGGACGACCTTACGGCCTGGGCCTCCGGACCCGACCACGCGGCGTACAGAGAGGCTGCGGCGGCGACCGCCACCAGCGCAGCGACGACGGCGAGCCAGCTCTTCCTCAGCCGCTGATCTCTCATCGGAATCCCTCCTAGTGCGACCCCGTCGGCTTTCTCGACATCCGAGCCGACCGTAGACGCGCGGCGGATACCCGACTTCGCTCGAACGTGCCAATCCGCCGACCGCCACGCGAATGGCTAGATCGTGCTACTCGAGTCCGTGGCGGACGGCGAGCGAGGCCGCTGCGACGCGCGACGGTAGCCGCAACTTGCGGAGGATGTTCGCCACGTGGCGGTTGACCGTGTGCCTGCTGAGCACGAGGCGCTCGGCGATCTCCTGGTTGGTGAGGCCCTCGGCGACCAGCGCGAGCACCTCCAGCTCGCGCCGGCTGAGCTCGCCCAGCGGCCCCGCAGGCATTCCGGCGGGAATCGTCGGGCGCGCACCGCGCAGCCGCCTGAGCATGGCTTGGGCACGGGCGGCCTCGGCTTCCGCGCCCAGCTCCTGGAAGGCTGCGAGCGCGGCCCCGATCTCGCGCCTCGCGGCCTCGTGGCGTCCCTGCGCGGCGAGCGTGGCGGCAAGGTCGAGGCGAACGCGGGCGGTCTCGAACGGGGCGTCGATGGCGACGAGAATGTCGAGCGCGTCCTCGGACGAGCGGCGCGCGGCGTCCTGGTGGTCGCGGACGGCGGCGACCGTCCCCTCCGAAGCCAGCACGGCCGACCGTAGGGGCGGCGTCGGCGCGCGCGAGGCCAGCTGCCGGAGCTGATCCAGGGCCGCGCCCGCCCGGTCGTCGTCGAGGCGGGCGTACGCCCTCACGGCGATCTCGAGCCCGGCGCAGCGCTCCACTCTGTTCGGGTCCGGGAAGCGCCTCAGGAAGCGCTCGGTCAGCTCTGCCGCATCTTCAGCACGGTCGCGGTCGAGGGCGAGCGCGGCTCGGCCAAGGAGGGCGAGGGAATGTCCCTCGCAGCGGCCGAAGAGCTCCTCGGCTTCCTCGAAGCGCCCCTGGCGCCGGCGCAGCTCGGCGAGCCGCACGAGCGCGTCGCCCACCATCGGCGGTCGGGACCCCGCGAACCACTCCGAGGCCGACGTCAGCTCGCTCTCGGCCTCCGCCCAGCGGCCCTGCCACGTGAGCACGCCGGCGTAGTGCGTCCGGCAGACGCCGAGAAGGTTTCCGATCCCGTGCCGCTCACAGAACTCGCCCACGCGCCCGCACCACTGTCCGGCCCGGTCGTAGTCGCGGACCCGCTCGCAGGCGGAGATCAGGTAGCAGCAGGCCCAGCCGACGCAGAACAGGTTCTTCGCCTCTCCAGCCAGCGCGACCGCCGTCGCCTCATCGAGGCGCCGCATCCCCTGGCCCAGGTCGCCCTCACTGACCAGGGCTCGCCCCTCGAGGCCGAGTCCCACCATCTCGAGCTCGGGCACGCCAAATCTTCGACCCAGCTCGACCGCGTGGACCGCCAGCCGGCGCACCGTGGCCGTGTCTTCGCTCATGGCGAGGGTGATGTCGGCCTCATGGACCGCAAGCCAGCCGTGATCGGGCCCCGGCTCCAGGTCATCGAGGAGGCTGTGCGCGCGCTGAAGCCAACCGTTGGCGACCGCCGGCTCGCCGCGAAACTCGAGGCAGGCGCCGGCAAGCCAGGCCGCGACCCGCGCCGCCGAGGGATCGTCGGCGCGCTCGCGGTAGAGGCGGTAGGCCCGCTCGCGGGCGTCGAAGGTAAGACGCTCGTCGTCCAGGCAGTAACCGGCCCAGCCCAGACCCTCGAGCGCCTCCGCTGTCTCCTCGGCCGCCACAGCCTCCTCGAAGCAGGCCCGGGCCCGCTCCCAATCGCCCTCGCTGAGAGCAGCCCAGCCGGACTCGAGCTGATGCGCGGTCATCGCGAACGGTTCAGAGTGTTTCACGCGTCGCGTGCCAGAGGTCCACCGGCGGGCGGGCACCTCCTCGACGAGCGACCGCCGACTTGGCGTTCATGTCCCTGATCGCTTACCCGCCGCGACCGATGGTCTTTGCTCCGAGCGCGGCGAGCCTGGAAACGTTTTGGAAACGACTAGGTGAAACCAGGCGAAACACGAACCTACCGAAAACCGCTTGTTCAAGCGGTTCTGGCGGCTAGGTGAAACTAGGTGAAACGGTTTGGACCCACCTGTCACGCCGGAGGTCGCGGGTTCGAGTCCCGTCGCTCCCGTAAAGTACCTGCAAATCGGGATCTTTCTTCGTTGAGTTCGGCGAAGACGACCGCCGGCTTGTCTTCATCCCGCGCTCATCCCGCACCGGAAATGGCCGGCCAGGGCCGCGTGGAGCCGCAAATCCCCGCAGGGGAGACGACCGGGCAAATCGCCGGGCGTCTTTCAGCAGCGGGGTGGCGACGGTTCCGAATTTGCAGCATTTCCTTCCGGCAAGCGATCCCCCTACCGCGCGCTCCCGCACCGGTCCCATGCGACCGTCGTGTCGCTCAGGGGACAATTACCGCGTTGCTCGTCGCTGCGTCGGTATAGCCATCGTTCTTGAGGTAGCGAAACTCGTACGTTCCAGCCGTGCGCGGCGCCGTGAAGGTCAAACTCCCGCTGGACGCCCCGTCCGTGTATTGCCACCCCAGGCCGATGTGGGTGTTCGGGGCGCCGGCGGCGTAGAGGCCGATCCAGTCGTTGGTGCGGTCATCGTCGGAGCGAACTTCCCAGGTGACCGTGACCGTCTCGCCGGGCGCGACGGAAGCGGGAGTCGCCGAGATGGCGACGTCTTCGCTCGTGTCGGGTCCAATGGGCGAGCCGGTCTCGGTCGGCATCGCGACTTCGAACGAGTGCTCGACCAGGCCGATGTTGATTTGAAGCCCGGCGCCACCAGTCGCTCCCGAGACCGAGGACTGCCAGTAGTAGCCCACGGGGCCGATCTGGGGCTGAAAGTAGTCGTCGCGGAAGAAGCTTTCGGACGTTTCCGCGCAAATCGTGCCGACGTCGGGGAATGTCTCGCAGCCTCCTTCCTCGGCGGCGCTGCTGAGGACGAGGGCATCGCCGCTCAGGTAGGCATTGTCGATCGTACTCTTGGAAACTGCGAGGAGCTGGTCTTGGTCGTACGGTTCCTCGAGGAAGCCGCCGCCGGGCTGCTTTCCGAGCTGCGCGTCGAAGATCACGCGCACGTTCTCC
Source organism: Nitriliruptorales bacterium (assembly GCA_050700895.1). GTDB lineage: Bacteria > Actinomycetota > Nitriliruptoria > Nitriliruptorales > JAHWKO01 > JBOHEE01. The sequence continues at coordinate 4,327 of JBOHEE010000351.1, forward strand.
CCGTCCAGCGAGCCGATGATGGTGTTTCCCTCCACGCCCACGTACTCCCAGCTGGTGGGCTTGAACGTCGTCGGCTTGTCACCCTCGACGATTTCGACGTCGACGCCGTAGAGCGTCTTCCCTTCGATCTTGGTCGCGTCGCCGAGGACGATCCGAAACCGGCCCTGCTCGGTGGACGTGCCTCCCCCGCCCAATCCGGCCGACATCGTCGTGGAGTCCCAGGCGAACTCCCAGTAAGCCCCCGGCTCGAGCGAAAGGTTGAAACCAGCGAACTTTGGCTTCGACACCGTTTCGGTGCCACCCGCCGCCGTTTCGCCCTCGGGGGACGCGCCGCCGCACGAAACCACCGCAAACGGGGCGGCGAGAGCGACGGCCGCGAGCGCTACTCGCAGTTGACGCATAGCGTCACCGTCGCCTTCCTCGAGGGCGAGGAGGAACCGCCGGGGTCCCACGCACGGTAGGTGAAGCTCTCCTCGAAGGGCTCGCTCGGCGTGATGGGTCCATAGCGGAAGCAACCGTGCTCTGGTTCGTAGCCGCACGAGACGAGCTCCAGCCTGTGCGTCCCTGTGTATGACCACGAGTGAAATTCCCACGCGTCGCCCTCCGCGTCTGTCACATCGCTCTCGTCGAACCAGATCGAGTAGACGCAGGAACGGGCGCACGGAGCGAGCTTGATGTAATGGTCTGTCACGGCTGGCGGGTTGTTGGCGCCCGTCCCCTGCGAGGGTGGGGCGTGGCCCGGCGTCGGCACCGGGTCCGGTTCGGCGGGCGCACCCGTCGCGACCGACAGACGGTATGTCCCCGCGGGTCGCGTCTGCGATCCGAGCTGTGGGACGCCGACCTTCGGGTCGTAGGTGGCGGCGTCGCCGTTCGAGACGCCGACGTAGTAGTCACCCCGCCGCGGGATCCGGTAGGTGAATGCTTCGTCGTCGCCTGCGAGCTCGACCCCGTTCGAGTCGAACAGCCGCGCGAGCACGCGAGCTCCGGGCGTCGCCGCCAGGGAGGCGCTCGGAAGTCCGAGAATTCCGACCGGACCGACGTCGGCTACGACCACTTTTGCCTCAATACGCACTTCGCGCGGCCGATCGATGTGGATGCGGAACACGTCCACGTCAAGCGCGGATTCGATCGCGTACCCCTCGACCGCCTCGTCGAGCGCCACGTCGGTCCCGGTGGTCATGGTGTTGTCGGGCGCGCCGCGAGCGTTGAAGACGCGCAGCGAGTAGAGACCGCTCTGAGGCTGGTCCCCAGGCCGGTCGCCGAGGCCGGAGACAGGGTCGTAGTGATCGTTTCCCGCTGACGACACGCCGACGTAGTAGGTGCCGGGCTCTTCGAACGTGTAAGAGACGGTGGCGAGGTCGCGGAGACACCCGGCCGTCGACGTGACGCCGGCGCAGATTGCACTCCGGGGGATCTCCTCGCCGCCGGCGTCGAACAGGCGGACTTGCGGACTCAGGACCGGCCCGGTCCGGGACTCAGCACGAACCGTGAGCCGCTGCTTCTTCCCCGGGACGACAAGCTTGAACATGTCGACGTCCGTCGTCAGGAGCGGGCATGGATAAGCCCGCGTGTATTCGCAGTGATCCTTCTCGTGCGTCGTGTGCGACGTCGGGATTGCGACCGCCTCGAAGATCTGATCGTCGTCCTCGTACGAGCGGACTTCGCTGTTCGGAGACTGAAGGATTAGTGCACCGCGAAGAGCTCCGGCCATGAAGCGGTGGCCGGCGGCGTTCGGATGGATCGTGCCCGCGGTAGCTGCCTTCGCGGGTATCACGCAACCGGGGTATCCGGGCTCGAGGCCAAGCACGCAGGCGGCGTTCGGGCCTTGCATACGAGCGGACTCGGTCGCCGTCCTGAACCATCGTCGTGAATCGGGGGCGCAGTAGCCGTGACCCTCGAGGCCGAACTCATCCGCGATCCTTCCCACGTACAACCAGCCGTGCCGGCGCGCCGCCGAGCGGCCCGCCTCGAAGACGTCCAACTTCGTTCGAATCGCTGCCGCGAGTTCGTCGTACCTGCCCGGAAGAGCACTCAGGAGTTCCCGGGCATGTCCGATCGCCTCGTCGACGTCCTCGTCGTAGGTGAACGGATCCGCCCCCGCGTCGGCGTCGACAAGTTTCTTGACCAGCCTGGCGAACCTGATGTCGTTGATGCCGATCGACATGGTCAGCGCGTCGATCTGGCGGTCGCAGATCGGCCGCCCACTCTCCGGCAAGCAGCCAAGCATGTTCGAGGCCTGATCGATCTGGGGCTTCATCTCACCCTGGCCGAACACACTGTCGTCTTCGATCCCGCCGTATCCCTCCAGCAACCCGCCTGCCTGTCTCTGATTCGTGCCGACCTTCTTGACTGTCGCGCCCGAAGCGGCCAGGTGAACGAACGTGACCGACGTGTGCGGATCGGATTGCTCGAGCGTGAGAGCCGCGCGCGCGGACCAAGCGCCCGTAGTGCGATGCGAGCGGTGATGGTCCTTTGAGACATCGGTGCTGAAGAAGGCCGACGAGCCGTCGTCGGCCCAGACGGCACTCAGCCGCCGGCTGAAGTGCTCTGGGTATCTCGCCACCGGAGCGGCCGCCTCGGGGTTCCCCTCGCCCGACGAGAGCGAGTCCCCCATCGAGACAATGAGAACGTCGTCAACCTGGATCTCGCGGCTCGTCGATGCTCTGTTCGTTGTTCCGGCAAAGGTGAGCGTCAGGTCGAGCTGCACGCGGAAGCTTCCTTCGGGCAGGGGAGTGACCCACCTGGAGTCGGTGCTCGTGCGCTGCGCGACGACCTCTCCTCCGCGGGACGGGAAGAACTGCCAGCGGTAGGTCGTCACGAGGTCCCGCGGCCGGCTTGCGATCAGCGCAGCAAGGTCGCTATCGCGTACTGCATACCGGGCCGAGAACTCGACGCAGAACGTGGGAGGCTGCTCGGGGTCGGTGGTCGGGCAGCTGCGATAGCGGCGATCGGCGGCGCGCACGTAGTCGGCTGTGTTCGGCACGTCGACGAAGCCGTTGCGGTTTGTGTCCCGCCTGAACCGGTCCTCCATCTTCCATTCGAATGAGACCGACAGCGGGTCGCGGAGCTCCTGCGGGACAAGCTGACCCGGGAGGAGCTGACCGGTGATCGGCGCCGCGGACGCCCCAGCGAGTAGTGCGACGGCGACCGTTGCCAGGGTCGTCTGGAATGCGAGCCGGTTCACTAACCCGCTCCATCGGTTCGAGCAACGCTGCAATGCTCATCGTGGTACGCGGCCACGCGCCGCTGGGCCTCCGCGAGTTTCTTCTCGCGCTTCGGCGCGTCGAGCCGCCGTGACGCCGGGTCCTCTGCGAGCGCGCCTAGGTCGTAGTCATACTTCTCGAGCAGCCCGGCAAACTCGTACGCAGCGGACGCGAGGGCGTCCGTGTGCGGCCGTATCTCGCTCGGCAACTCGGCCTGAACGGACCGCGTCAGGCGCGCCCATTCGCGAACGCGCATGCGGATGCGAGTGGTGTCGCCGGATGCGAGCAGCTCGAGCGAAGGAGACTTGTCACCGAGCTCGCGCACGAGTTGGCAGTACCTCGGTTCGGCCCTAGCTCCAGTGTTCGACTGGCTGCCGCCCCAAAGAACGCCCTCGCGGGCCGCGACCATGCCACCGGCGGCCAAAATCCCGCTGAGGACAGCGGCGCCGATCGCATAGCGCCACCGTGGCCGGCGTCGTTTGTTCGACTGCCGCGTCGGCCGGACAGCGATGCCTACACCTCCTCGGCCGCCGCGAGGATGTCCTCACGGGAGCGCTTGCCGATCAGGTCCGGGTGGTCCTGATCGATAGGCGCTGGAGCGTTTGCACGAGCTCGTCGTCCGTCTCGCCGCGCACCATGAAACCCGCACTCGCAGTTGAGGACCTTCGCCATCGACCCTCCTTCGGTTGCCGGAACATCGTGCGACTGGCCTCATGGCGCTACGTTGGAGCCCGGATCCTTTCGACGGCCTCAAGGGCTCGATCTCCCTTTGGCCCTACGACACCTCGTTGTTGTGATGGCACGAGTAGTACTCGGGGCCCGGAGCACCGCCGAAGTCGACGGCCTCGTATGTCCCGTCCGCCTCGGTGCCCTGCCGACACGGCCGCTCGTCATCGCCCAGGTCCGCCCGGATCAGGATCTCCGTGCCGAGAAACCTCTCCCCATCGGGTAGAGCGAAGTTCAAGGACGGCACGCTGGGCAACTCGCCGGCTACGAGAGCGTCGATGTCCGTGTTCGGATGGACGCAGTGGATCATGACGTCGCCGGGGAAACAGGCCCATCCGCGCGCCTCGACCTTCGCCTGTGTCAGGGCGTTGCCCTTCGCGGAAGCAGTGCCGCCTGCCGCAAGCAGCAGGGCGCCGGACAGCACAAGGGACAGAGCAAGCCGCTTCATCGGATACCTCCCGTCGGGAAACTGTGAGCGACCGTGCACATGGCCGCGACGCTAAGGTACGACGAAGTACGAGGCGCGGGTACTGGGGAAACCCCTAGGTTTGCAGCGCTTCTGGCCTTAGAATCGCACTGTGCTTGTCGGCCGGGAGGTCGAATGCGCCCGCATCGACCGGCTGCTCGAGGAAGCTCGCGGCCGGAAGAGCGCGGCCCTCGTCGTCCGGGGAGAGCCCGGAGTCGGCAAGAGCGCCCTCCTGCAGTTCGCCGCCGAGCACTCTGGTGGGCTGGCCGTCGTTCGTACCCGCGGCATCGAGTCCGAGCTCGAGATCCCGTTCGCCTCCATGCTCGACCTCCTCCGTCCGGACTTCGGTCGGCTCGATGAGCTTCCCGCCGCCCAGGCCGCTGCCCTCCGGGGCGCGCTCGCACTCGGGCCGCCG
>JBOHEE010000352.1:0-7402 GCA_050700895.1 Nitriliruptorales bacterium
CCGCCCCGGCCACGCCGACCTCGCCGCGTCGCTGAAGTACGGCTACGAGGACGTCCGCGACGCGCTGGAGCGGGCGAGCGCCCGCGAGACCGCCGCACGCACGGCCGTCGGGACGCTGTGCAAGTCTCTCCTCGCGGAGGTCGGCGTCGCCGTCGTGAGCCACGTCGTCGCCATCGGCGAGGAGTCCGTCGCCGACGACGCCCCAGTCCCCGGCCCCGACGACCTCCCCCGCGTCGACGGGAGCCCGGTGCGCACCTTCGACGCCGAGGCGGAGGCGCGCATGACCGCCCGCATCGACCGCGCGGTGGAGGAGCGATCGAGCGTCGGCGGGGTCGTCGAGGTGATCGCCTACGGCCTCCCTGCTGGGCTCGGCAGCCACGTCCACTGGGACCGGAAGCTCGACACCCGCCTCGCCGCCGCCTGCATGTCGGTCCAGGCGATGAAGGGCGTCGGGATCGGCCTCGGGTTCGAGGCCGCGGTCACCCCCGGCCACGAGGCGCACGACGAGATCGTCGCCGAGGACGGCGGGTTCGCCCGGACCACGAACCGCGCCGGGGGGATCGAGGCCGGGGTCACGAACGGCGAGCCGGTCGTCGTCCGGGTCGCGATGAAGCCGCTGTCGAGCCTCACCCGGCCGCTCGGGACGGTCGACATCGCGAGCGGCGAGCCAGCCGAGGCGATCACCCAGCGCTCGGACGTCTGCGCGGTCCCTCGGTCGGGGGTGGTCCTCGAAGCGGTCGTCGCCATCGAACTCGCCGACGCGCTGCTGGAGAAGACCGGCGGCGACACCGTCGCGGAGGTCCGCCGCAGCCTCGACGCGTACCGCGACGACCTCCGCCGGCGGACGGGCCCCGCCTGAGGGTGCGCCTCCGCGAGGTCGACGCCGGCAGCCGGGCGATCTGCGAGCGGCAACGTCTCGCCCGTTACTTCCGGGTCCCGAGCCCGCCTGTCAAGGGACCGCATCGTGCGGTCGAAGTACGGTGCCGCAGGACACGGTCCTGTTCCATGAGAGCATCCGCCTGTCAAGGGACCGCATCGTGCGGTCGAAGTACGTCATGGCGAGCAAGGGGAGCAGGCTGACGATCGGGACGGGCTTCGACGACGTCCTCGCGGCCGCGCAGGCGAACGCGCCATGGGCGTTCCAGCGGCTCTACGAGGAGCTCGCCCCCGTCGTGACCGGCTACCTGCGTCTGCGCGGGGCGGCGGAGCCGGACGACCTGTGCAGCGAGGTGTTCCTCGGGGTCTTCCGCAACCTCGGCTCGTTCTCGGGCGGCGAGGAGGGGTTCCGGTCCTGGGTGTTCACGATCGCCCACCGGCGCCTCCTCGACGAGCGCCGCAGCGCTGGCCGGCGCCCGGAGACGGAGGCGCTGACGGACCCGCTCGCCGGGCTCGAGGGCGGCGACGTGGAGTCGGAGGCGCTCGACGAGCTGGGCCACGGCTGGGTGGCCGAGGTGCTGGATGTGCTGACATCCGACCAGCGGGAGGTGTTGCTGCTGCGCGTCGTCGCGGATCTCCCGGTCGAGGAGGTCGCGGAGATCGTCGGCAAGAGGCCGGGGTCGGTGCGCGCCGCGCAGCATCGTGCGATCGAGACGCTGCGGCGCGAGTTGGCTCGGGGCCGGATCAGCGATCCAAGGGGCAGGAGGGGCTGAGCGTGTCCGACGAAGTCACCCGTAACGGGAACGGCGAGGCCGGCGATCACAGGGGTGAGATGACTCGACGCAACCGCCTCGACGACCGCGCCACCGACGCGCTGTTCTCCGGCCGGGTTCCTTCCGGTCGCGAGGACCTCGCTGACGTCGCGGACCTCGTGGAGGCGCTGCGTGCCGCGGCGTCGGTTTCCCCCCGGCCAAACGCCGACCTCGCGGCGGTGCTCACCGAGGGTCTCTCCACCGAGAAGGGCGACCTGCCGGCGACGGCGGGGAGCAACGTCAACAGGCCTGCGCCGCAGGCGGCCGGACTGCCGAAGTGGAGGAAGGCGAGAAGGATGATCGAGATCGCAGTTGCCAAGCTGGGAGCGCTCGGACTGGCCGCGAAGGTCGGCGTCGCGAGCGCCGCCGTCGTCGCGGGGACGGTTGGAGGGGGCGCCGCCGGTGTGCTGCCGGGCCCCGTTCAGGATGCCGTCGCCGCGACGGTCGAGGCCGTGACGCCGCTCGACCTGCCGGACTCCGCGGACGCGGAGGCGGACGTCGCAGACGCCGGCGACCCCGACGCGAACGATCACGGCCAGGAGGTGTCCGACTTCGCGACCACGACCGACCTGGAGGGCTGCGAGCGCGGCATCGCGATCGCGGAACTGGCCGGCGGCGACCCCGACGAGCCCGCCGAGGAGTGCGTCCAGGGCGATGATGAAGGCGACGGCGACGACGCGGAGGGCCGACCTGACGAGCCCGGGGTCGAGGGCCGTGGCACCGCCGACGAGAACGCCGACGAGAACGCCGAGGAGGGCCTCGACACCGCAGACGACGCCGCGACGAACGGGCGGGACTTCGGCGAGGGCCGTGTCGGCGACGACGCTGAAGCGGGCACCGACGCCGAGTCCGATGGGCAGTCGACCGCGGACGAGAACTCCGGCGGCGCGTCGAACGAGGGCCAGGAGACCGGCGACGACGCGTCGAACGAGGGCCAGGAGACCGGCGACGATGCGTCCGGCTCGGGCCAGGAGACCGGTGACGACGCTTCGGGCTCCGGCCAGGAGACAGGCGAGGACGCCTCCGACAGCTTCCGGCCGTGACCTGCTGAAAAGGACGCCACGAGGAGGGGCCCGCATCCGAGCGTGGCCCCTCCCGCTGGCTTCAGGTCCTGGCCACTGCGTGACACCTCGCCGACCGCGGTGAGGTCGCTGACCGTGGCAGGCGCAGGGCAGGGCGCGCCCAGCGCTCGGAAACCTTCGCGGTTGCGCCGCAGAGCGTCTCGCTGCCCGTACCTTCAGCTTGGCCCCGTCGGCGCGACGGCTTTCCCCCCTGCTGCCGGACGACGGGGCCGTCGCCGCCCACTCCGCTCGACCGTCGGCCGGCTCCACACCGCGTTCATGAACTCGGCCTGGCACCGCGCGAACGTCCTCGGGGACAACGACCTCGTCGCCGCCGGGGCCGACGTGTCCAACGGCCGCCTCTGGGTGACGGCCAACTTCATCCGCGGACCGAAGAGCGGCCTCCCGCTGTTCCGCGACATCGGCGGCAGCGCCCACGAGTCCCAGGTCGGGGCGGTGTGGCTCGCCGACGTCGCGAGCGGGTGCCGGTTCGCCGTCTTCTGCGGAGACGCCGCCGTGACACGGGCGCAGATGGCGACGTTCCTCGCCCGCGCCGGGCTCGAGCCGGTCGGCGGGCAGCGGTTCAGCGACGTCGCCCCGGGCGCGCCGCATGCGGGCCACATCAACGCGACGGCGGCCGCCAGGATCACGAGCGGCTGCGACAGCGGCGGACGCCGCTTCTGCCCCGGCGCGCCGGTCACCCGTGACCAGATGGCGACGTTCCTCGCGCGTGCCTTCCGGCTGTCGGGCTCGTTCTGGCGCGCGACACCGACGACGATGTCCCCGACCCCGGCTCCGTACTGAGCGGGGATCCCCGTCTCGACAGGACTCCGGGCGTCATCCGCCGAACAGTGGCCGGGAAGGAGCTCGCCACCGCCGGGACGGCGCACGGGCCTGAGGAGAGGGGACGGAGATGCGTGGGAGGTCACCGAGTAGCCCGGCCCCCGATCTCGCACCACCCCGCGGTCTGGTCTGTCCCGACGTGGGTCCTACGCACCCTGCGCCGGCCTCTCTCGCCGTCAGCCCTCCGCGCTGCGGCGGCCGTCGAGGTGCTCGATGAGGTCCTGGCGGGCCCGGGCGACGCGCGAGCGGATGGTGCCGACGGGGACGTCGCAGACCGCGGCGGCTTCGGCGTAGCTCAGCCCCAGCCGTTGGGTGAGCACGAACGCTTCGCGCCGGTGGGGGTCGAGCTGTGCGAGGACGACGTCGAGCTCGACCGCGCCGGCATGGTCGGGCTCGGGATCGGGCGGACGGACCCGTCCGAGCAGGCGGCGACGACGCTCCCGCCGGCGGATGGCGTCGGCGCAGGTCCGTCGCGCGATCGCCAGCAGCCAGGTGCGGGCGGAGGCGTCGCCGCGGAACCGGGGGAGGGACTGGTGGGCGCGGAGGTAGACGTCCTGGGTGAGGTCGTCGGCGTCGTCGGGGTGGACGAGGTGCGCGCAGAGTCGCCAGACCTCCTGGTGGCTGCGACGGACCCACCTGGTCAGCGCGGGGCGGTCGCCGTCGCGTGCGGCGAGGAGCAGGCCGGTGAGTTCGTCCATGGTCGTCTCGCGGAAGGTAGGCGATTCGCCGGGAACTTTCGACGGTCGTCTCGCGGAAGGTAGGCGATTCGCCGGGAACTTTCGACGCCGTCGCAGCGACTACCTGTGCGACGTCCCGGCCGGAGGAGGCCCCGTGGACTGTTCACGCTGTCGGGAGGCGGCATCCGCCCGCCTGGACGGTGAGCTCGACGACATCGAGACCGCAGCCGTCGAGGCCCACACCGCCCGCTGCGCCGACTGTGCGCGCTTCGCGGAGGACGCCGCACGACTGAACCGGAGCCTCCGGGTCCACGTGCCGGCCCCCGCCCCGGACCTCACCGTGCGCATCCTCGCGGCGATCGGCCCGGCACCGTCACCGTCCCGCATGCGGCTGGCCCTGCGAGGCGGCCTCGCCGCGGTCGCGCTGGTCCAACTCGGCATCGCCGTCGGCGTCCTGTCCGGCGTGAGCGATGTCGCGCACGTCGGTCGGGAGCTCGGGTCGTGGCACCTCGCGCTCGGGATCGGGTTCCTGGTCGTCGCGTGGCAGCCGGTCCGGGCGCTCGGGCTCTTCCCCGTGGCGCTGGCCGCTGCCGTCGCGCTGCTCGGCACCGCAGCGCTCGACGTCATCGGCGGGAGCGTGACCCTCCTGGCGGAGAGCCGCCACCTGGTCGAGCTCCTGGGGCTGGGGCTGCTGTGGCAGGTGGGGCGCGGGGTGGCCGGCTTCCGGCGCGTAGGGGGTTGACGCTGCGTCGATCCATCGTCTGCGCGCTCCTGTGCGCCGCTGCCCTGGCGGCCGGCGCGAGCCCCGCGTGGGCGCACACGGTGCTGCGGGAGACCGCACCCGTCGACGGCGAGCAGCTCGACGCCGCTCCGGGGTCCGTCGCGTTCGTGTTCAACGAGCCGGTCTCGTCCCCCACCGGGGGAGGGGTCCGGGTGTTCGACACGGCCGGGCAGCGGGTGGACACCGGGGAGGGTGATGTCGACGACCGCTCGGAGGCCGTGGCCGCGGAGCTTCGCGCTGGGCTGGGCGATGGCACCTACATCGCCACCTACCGCATCACCTCCGCCGACGGCCACCCGGTCAAGGGCGCGATCGTCTTCCAGGTGGGCGAGGCCGGCGCAGCCGACGAGGCGCTGATCGCCGGGCTGCTCGGCGGCGGCGACGGGCTGTGGGGCGCGGTGGCCGGTCTGGGCCGGTGGCTGGAGTACCTGGCCGCGCTCGCGGTTGCGGGAGCGGTCGCGTTCCTGCGGTTCGTCCACGTCGGCGGGGACGATGCAGAACGGGCGCGACTGCGCCGCCTGGTCGTCCGGGCGGCAGTGGCCGGGCTCGTGCTCGCGGTGGTGGGCGTGGGCCTCCAGGCGGCCCTCGCGACGGGCCTCGGAGCGACGAGCCTCGTCGACGTCGGCGCTCTCACCGAGACCCTGGGGAGTCCGTTCGGGCTCGGGGCGGCCGTGCGCGTCTTCGGCCTGGCGCTGCTGACCCTCGCGGTGCTGCGCGGGCATGAAGTGGGTCGGGCCGCCATGGCGGGCGCGGGGGTCGTGGCGGTCTCGTTCCTGCTCGGCGGCCACACGATGTCCTCCGATCCGCGTTGGCTGATGCTCGCCTCGGACCTCGTCCACGTGACCGCGGCGGCGGTGTGGTTCGGGGGGCTGTGGCTGCTCGCGCTGCTTCTGCGCGCCCGTCGCCCGTCAGGCGATCCGGTGTCGGCCGCGGCGCTGGTCGCCGGCTTCTCCCGGGTCGCAACGCTGTCGCTGGCGGCGGTGAGCGCGGCCGGGCTCGCGCTGGCGTGGATCGAGGTGCGGGCGCTGCGGGCGCTCGTCTCGACGCCCTACGGGTGGACGTTGTCGGCCAAGGTCGTGGTGGTCGCGCTGATCGTGGTGGCGGCGGCGTACAACCACCGGCGGCTCGTCCCGACGATCGCGGGCTACGAGATCGGCCCTCGCGAGCTACTCCGCGGCGCACCGCCGGTCCAGGCGGGTGCCGCCGCCGATGACATCGACGACCGCCGAGGCAAGCGAGAGGCGGCCTGGGGACGGCTCGGCCGCACCGTGCGGTTCGAGGCGGTGGGCTTGGCGGCGGTGCTGCTGATCACCGCATTCCTGACCTACCTGCAGCCGGCCGCCGAGGCCGCTGGGATCACCGGCATCTACTCCAACTACGTCGACCTCGGGCCCGAACGCGAGATCAACGTCGTCGTCGACCCGAACCGAGCGGGGGTCAACGAGATCCACCTGTTCGTGCTGACCCGCGCCGGCCGGCCCGCCACCGACCTCGGCGACGACGTGACCCTGCGCTTGTCCAAGCCCAACGAGGACATCGGCCCGATCGAGCGCGCCCCTCAGGCGGCCGGACCGGGCCACTTCCTGCACACCGGCCCGGAGCTCTCGATCCCCGGCCCATGGGTGATCGAGATCGTCATCCGCGTCTCCGACTTCGAAGAGCTTCGCACCCAGATCCCCGTCACCGTCAACCCGTAAGGAGCACACATGCACACCCTCCGACGTCTGCTGACCGTCGCGATGGCAGCCGCCGCGGCGCTGGCGATGCTTGCGGGCCCGGCTGCGGCTCACCTCACCGTCAACCCCGAGACCGCACCCGAAGGCTTCACGGCGGTCACCTTCCGCGTGCCGCACGGCTGCGAGGACGGGCAGCCCACCACGACCGTGCGGGTGCAGATCCCCGAGACGGTCGTGTCGGTCAAGCCCGAGTTCATCCCCGAGTGGGAGGTCTCCACGACCATGGGACCGCTCGAGGAAGCGGTGAACCTGCACGGCGAGGAGATCACCGAGCACGTCGCCGAGGTGGTCTGGACCGGGCCGGAGATCCCCGACGACCAGTTCGCCGAGTTCGGGCTGAGCATCTTCATCGCTGCCGAGCCGGGCGAGACGCTGTACTTCCCCGCCATCCAGGAGTGCCCCGGCGGCGCTGAGACCGCCTGGATCCAGATCCCCTCCGAGGGCCGGACCAGCGACGACCTCGAGAAGCCCGCACCGGCGCTCACCGTCACGGCGGGCGAGGAGGACGTCCGCGCGGTCGGCGCCTCGGTCCTCGACCCCATCGGGCTCACCGCCGAGACCGCCGCGATCGCCGCCCTCCTCCTCGGGCTCCTCGCGCTGGCGTTCGGCGTGGCCT
>JBOHEE010000353.1:0-14688 GCA_050700895.1 Nitriliruptorales bacterium
CATCATGGCGTTCGAGCGCATCACCACCGATCCGCAGGTGATGGGCGGGATCCCGTGCATCCGTGGGATGCCGGTCCCCGTCGCCAAGGTCGTCGGGATGCTCGCCGACGGGATGTCCGTGGAAGAGATCATCGCTGACTTCCCGTACCTCGAGGAAGCGGACATCACCGAAGCGCTTCGCTACGCCGCCGAGGCGGTCCGTGAACGAGAGCTCCCGCTGCGTCCGGTCGGTTGAGGTTCCTGGTCGATGCCAGCATCTCACCGGTCGTGGTGAGGCGTTAAACGCTGCCGGTCACGACGCGGTGCACGTCGGTGACGTCCCACGTCTAGACGCGCCGGATGTCGCGATCTTCGACCTGGCCACGGAGACGGGCCGGGCGATCGTCGCGGCCGACACCGACTTCGGGGAGCTCCTGGTCAAGCGGCACACAGCGGAGCCGTCGCTCGTGTTGTTCCACCGCCAGTCGGGCCGGCGTCCCGCTGAACAAGCCGCGCTGTTGCTCGAGCACCTGCCCGACGTCCACCTCGACCTTGATCGGCGTGCCGTGGTGGTTCTTGAGAACACCCGTCTTCGCGTGCGGTCGTTGCCTATACGTCCGCACGGCGCCTAGCCTCGGGTGCGCCCACTTGGAGTGAGTGATGACGACTGTTTGGCGTCAGGATGACGATGACTGGCACGTGGTTGCGCCCACCGGTTTCACGGACGAGGCGGCACTGCACGACCTCATCGCCGAGGCACCACAGTTGCCTCGACCCGATCCCGGGCCGGACTACGCGGTGTCACGATTACTTCAATCGAGACCGCGCGACCTTCCAGCTCCAGCAGCTTCTTCGAGCCCTCAATCACGAAGATCAAGGGCTGTGAGGGAACGGGCGACGGACGGTCATCCCGTCGATCCGTGCTCTCGAACTCGAAGCCATCGCCCACGACTTGGATCAGCCGACACAGCCGGTCCGGACCAAGGGGGGCGCCATCGCGTGCCGGCCACGCTGGCTCGATGTCCACGACGCCGAGCACTGGCGTCCGTCCGACAGGCTCTGGCTCATTGCCCTCACCGGATGTTCCTGGTCCGAGGCCGCCGGCCTGCAGCTGACCGACGACCTCGGGGATCACCTCGCGCTCACGCAGGTCTGGCCGCGCGGGGGCGACGAACCGCGCATGTACGGCAAAGCCAGCGCACGAGTGCCCCGGGACATCCCGATCGCCACGCACTTGCGGCCAGTCCTCGACCGCCTTGCAAGCTACTCACGGTCCGGGTATCTGCTGACCGGACCGAAGGGGCAGCCGCTGCCCTACGAGACCTGGCGGAATCGCCTCTCCGCATCCGCGAAGGCGGCGGGACATCCGGACGTCACCACGCACGTCCTCAGGCACACGGCTGCATCGCTGTGGATCAAGGCTGGGGCAGCTCCGTTTCTGGTCATGAAGGCCGGCGACCCCGCCAGTCTCGACATGGTCTCGAAGGTCTATGGGCATCTGTGGCCGTCCGATGTCGTCGAGCTCGGGCGCAAAAAGGTCGACGCGCTGGACTGGACCGCGCTCGACTGATCTCGCCCGGCCGGGGTTGCCAGTACCCTCCGCGACGGGCTGCAGGAGTCAGGCCCACACGAGCCCACACACCCGCCGAGAACCGAGCGTCATGACAATCCGTCTGCAATATGTGGGCCTCGCATGTGGGCCTGACCAATCTGATCGGAACCGCGAAGTGGCTGAATCGCACTCTAGAGACACTAATGCGGCAGAATCAGGTAACGATCCGCTCGAGATGGCCCCGCACTACTACGGCGGCCAGGCGGTCATCGAGGGCGTCATGATGCGCGGCGCCGACACCTGGGCGGTCGCCGCGCGGAGCCCCGCGGGTGACATCTACGTGGAGCGCCACCCGGTGCCCGACCTGCCCACCCGCCGGCCGATCCTGCGGCGCCCGATGCTCCGCGGCGTCTACGCCCTCGTGGACGCGATGTCGATCGGCATCAAGGCGCTGGGGATCTCCGCCCGCGTGGCCATGCCCGAGGACGAGGTCAGCGACGGCGCGGCCCGCTCCGCCATCGGCGGTGGGCTCGCACTCGCCCTCGTCTTCTTCGTCGGCATCTTCATCGTGCTGCCGAACGCTGTGCTCGCGTTCGCCCGCGGCCTGCTGGGCGACGGCGCCGTCTACCACACGGTGGAGGGTCTGCTGCGGATCGCGATCTTCCTCGCGTACCTGAGCGCGATCTCCCTCCTCGCGGACATCCGGCGCGTGTTCGCCTACCACGGGGCGGAGCACAAGACGATCGCCGCGTGGGAGGCGGGGGAGCCGCTCGAGCCGGCGGTCGTCGACCGCTACTCCACGCTCCACGTCCGCTGTGGCACGAACTTCCTCATCATGACGATGGTGCTCGCGCTCTTCGTCTACTCGGTCGCCGGCTTCGTCGTCCCCGCGCCCGAGGGGATCGGTTGGCTCGGGGCCGTCGTCTACCACGTCGGCCTCCGGATCGCCCTGCTCCCGGTCGTCGCCGGCCTCGCCTACGAGGGCATCCGCCTCGGCGCGGCCCGCGGCGACCAGTGGTGGGTCCGCGCGCTCATGGAGCCCGGGCTGTGGCTCCAGCGCATCACGACGCGGCAGCCGGAGCCGGAGATGATCGAGGTGGCGATCCGGGCCTTCGAGGCCGTGGTCCCCCCGGGGGACCTCGACGGCCGACTCGGCTCGCTGCCGAGCACCGTCGTTCTCGCCGAGGACGGAGCGCATCCGCGCGAGAGCCTGCTCGTCCCCGACCAGCCGCAGGAGACCACGGCGGATCCGAAGGGCGCCGGACCGGAAGAGGGTGACGGCCTCTAGCGCGGCGGCAGCCCGCAGAGGAACCCTCGACCCGACAAGGATCCGGCAGCCATGGACGGCACACTCGCAGAACGACTCGACCATCTCGAGGAGGCCTACGTCTCCCTCGAGAAGGAGATGGCCGACCCCGACGTGCTCGCGGACGGCCAGCGCTACACCGAGATCGCGAAGCGCCACGCGGAACTTGCCGACGTCGTCGAGACCCTCCGTGCCTGGCGCCGGGTCGACGAGGACCTCCGGGTCGCGCGGGAGATGGCCCGTGACGCCGCCGGGGCCGACCGTGACCTCATGGAGGCCGAGGCGGCCGACCTCGAGGCCCGGATCGGGGGGCTCGAGGAGCGGCTCAAGGTGCTCCTTCTGCCCAAGGACCCCCACGACGAGAAGGACGTCATCGTCGAGATCCGGGCCGGCGCCGGTGGCGACGAGGCCGGTCTCTTCGCGGCGGAGCTCTGGCGCATGTACGAGCGCTTCGCGGAGCGGCGCAGGTGGAAGACCGAGCTGATGTCCTCCTCCGAGCAGGGCATCGGAGGCGTGAAGGAGGTCATCTTCGAGGTGCGAGGCCAGGGTGCCTGGTCCGCCCTCAAGCACGAGTCCGGCGTGCATCGCGTCCAGCGGGTCCCCCAGACCGAGTCGCAGGGGCGGATCCACACCTCCACGGCTACGGTCGCGGTGCTGCCGGCTGCGGAGGAGGTCGACGTCGAGATCGATCCCGGCGACCTGCGGATCGACGTCTTCCGCTCGAGCGGCCCCGGCGGTCAGAGCGTGAACACGACCGACTCGGCGGTGCGGATCACCCACACCCCGACCGGGCTCGTCGTCGCCTGCCAGGACGAGAAGTCGCAGCATCAGAACCGCGACAAGGCGCTGCGCATCCTCCGCGCCCGGCTGTTGCAGGCCGAGCAGGAGCGAGCGGCCCGGGAGCGCGCCGATGCGCGCCGGGGCCAGATCGGCACCGGGGACCGGTCGGAGAAGATCCGCACCTACAACTTCCCGGACAGCCGAGTGACCGACCACCGCATCAAGTTCACCACGCACGATCTCGCCGGGGTCATGAACGGCGACCTGGAGGCGGTCGTGGAGGCGCTCGGCCAGGCGGAGCGGACGGCGAAGCTCGAGGACCTCGCCGACCCCGGCGAGGAGAGCCGTTCGTGACCGTGGTCTCCGCGGGCACACCTCTCCAGGCCCTCGTCCGGGAGCACGAGGAGCGGCTCCGGGCCGCCGGGGTCGACTCGCCCGACCGCGACGCCCTGGCGCTCGCCTGCCACGCGCTCGGGCTCTCACCCCTGGGCGTGCGGACGGCCTCGGCCGAGCAGATCGCGCCGCACGCGCTCGGACGGCTCGAGGAGCTCGTCGCTCGGCGCGGTGAGCGGGTGCCGCTGCAGCACCTGACGGGGGAGGCCGGGTTCCGCGCCCTCGTCCTCGAGTGCCGCCCGGGTGTCTTCGTGCCACGCGCGGAGACCGAGGTGCTGGCGGGGCGTGCGATCGATCTCGCCCGGTCCGCCGTCGCCGAGCGCGGCCGCGCGGTCGTCGCCGAGCCCTGCACCGGCTCCGGGGCGGTCGCGCTCGCGGTGGCGGCCGAGGTGGTCGGCGTACAGGTCATGGCGACCGACCTGTCGCGCGACGCCGTGACGCTCGCCGGTCGCAACCTTGCCAGGGTCGCGGCCGAACCCGGCATCGCGCGCGGCTCCACATGCTCGTTCGCGGTCGGCGACCTCCTGGAGCCGCTTCCGGCGGACCTTCGTGGCCGCCTCGACGTCGTCGTCGCCAACCCGCCCTATCTGACCGAGTCGGAGGTCGCGGCCGCGGCCCCAGAGGTGCGCGACCACGATCCGGCGGCCGCCCTGATCGCCGCTGAGGAGGGCAACGCGATCATCGACCTGCTCCTCGCCGACGGCTTGCGTTGGCTCCGTCCGGGCGGGGCGCTCGCCCTCGAGATTCCCGAGGCACGCGCCCAGCGGCACCTCGAGGCGGCTCGCAGCGCCGGCTACGACGACGCAGACCTCATCGACGACCTGACCGGTCGCGAACGCGTCCTAGTGGCCCGGACCGCAGTCCGATGAGTCGCAGCGTCGTCGTCGATGCGGCGGGCGAGAACCGCGACGAGGCAGTGGCCCGGGTCGCCCAGGCTCTCCAGTCGGGCGAGCTGGTCGTGCTCCCGACGGACACCGTCTACGGCGTGGCGGCAGATGCCTTCCAGAAGGCCGCGACGCGGCGGATCTTCGCGGTGAAGCGCCGCTCCCGCCGCTTCCCCCTCCCCGTCCTGGTCCGCAGCCCGAAGCAGCTCCCGGGGATCGTGTCCGAGCTGACCGAGGAGGCGGAGCGGCTCGTCGCGGCGTACTGGCCCGGTCCGCTCACCCTCGTCATCCCGGTGGCGGCGGAGCTGTCGTGGGACATCGGGGACAACGAGGGAACGGTCGCGGTCCGCATGCCGCTCGACGACGTCACGCTCGAGGTGATCCGCGCGGTCGGCCCGCTTGCGGTGACGAGCGCCAACCGGTCCGGTGAGCCCCCGGCGAAGACCGCCGCCACCGCCCGCGCCGCGCTCGGCGACGACGTCGCCGTCTATCTCGACGACGGCCCGCGACGGGAGCAGCGACCGTCGACCATCGTGGACCTGACGCGCGGAGAGCCGCTCCTCATCCGCGACGGCGACATCCCCCCCGACGAGGTCCTCGCGATCGCCCGGGGAGAGCTCGACCCGACGGACGTCTCGGGGTGAACGTGCGCGGCGGCGACCGGCTCGACATCCTCGTCGTCTGCATGGGCAACATCTGCCGCAGCCCCTTCGCCGAGGTTCTGCTCACGGACGCTGCGCGCCGCTACGGGCCCGGGACGCCGGTGCGGGTGAGGAGCGCCGGCATCCGCGGCCTCGGAGGTCACGCGGCGATGCCGGAGATGCAGGCCGAGGCGACCTCCCGCGGGCTCGATCTCTCGCGTCACGTCGCCCGTGGCATCGATCCCGCACGACTCGTCGAACCGGATCTCGTCCTCGCCATGACCGCGGCGCAACGCGACCACCTGACGCAGGTCGCGCCGGCCGCGGCGTCGCGGACGTTCACGCTGAGGGAGCTCGCCGCGCTCGCCGAGGAGATCGACCCGCCCGAGGAGGCTGGCACCCCCGGGGAGCACCTGCGCGAGGTGGCCGCTCGCGCCGACCGGGCGCGACGGGACCGACCCGGGACCCGTCGCGACCGCGACGTCGACGATCCGTACGGGGCGGGGCGGGCGGTCTACGCCCGCATCGCCCAGGAGATCGAGGACGCCGTGCGGCGGCTCGCTCCGGTCCTGTTCGGCGGGCATGGCCCTTCGTCCGGGTGAGGCGGGCGTCGCACAGCCCTCCCGGGGCAATGCTGGGGGGTACGCGACAGGCGGCCGCAGATGACCCGACAGAAGGCTCGAGAAGTGGTCCGGGCACACCCGTTCAGAGCTCCGGGGGCGCGCGGGCGATGGCCGTGTGCCCTCTGCGGCGAACTCTTCCCGGTCTCGGAGAGCTGGCTGGTGACCCTCGGGGACAGGAGCGCCTCCATCACCTGTGAGCGCTGCGCCGAAGCCGCCGAAGTCGGCCGCGACACGCCAGCCGAGCGCGCCCGGCACTGAGTAGCGGCCGCCTTCGGCTGGCTACGCTGGGGCGATCCCCGCTCCAGGAGTCCGCATGACCGGACGCGCGCCCCTCGTCGAGATCGACCCCGTGATCGCGGATCTCATCGCGGCCGAGGAGCGTCGCGAGGCGGAGAAGATCCGCCTCATCCCCTCCGAGAACTACGTCTCCAGGGCGGTGCTCGCAGCGACCGGGTCGGTCCTCACGAACAAGTACTCCGAGGGCTATCCGGGGCGTCGCTACTACGAGGGCCAGCAGGTCACCGACGCGGTCGAGACCCTCGCGATCGAGCGAGCGCGGGCCCTGTTCGGCGTCGGCCACGCCAACGTGCAGCCCTACTCGGGCTCGCCGGCGAACCTCGCCGTCTACCTCGCGTTCCTGGAGCCGGGCGACACCGTGATGGGGATGTCGCTGCCCCACGGCGGCCACCTCACCCACGGCTGGCGCGTCTCGGTGACGGGCAAGTGGTTCAACAGCGTCTCGTACGGCGTGCGGAAGGAGACCGGCCGGGTCGACATGGACGAGGTGCGGGAAGTCGCGCGGCAAGAGCGGCCGAAGCTCATCTTCTGCGGCGGCACCGCCATCCCCCGGACGATCGACTTCCCCGCGTTCGCCGAGATCGCCGCGGAGGTCGAGGCCATCCTCGTCGCGGACATCGCCCACATCGCCGGTCTCATCGCCGGCGGGGCGCACCCGTCCCCGGTCGGTCACGCCCCGGTCATCACGACGACGACCCACAAGACCCTCCGCGGTCCGCGCGGCGCCATGATCCTGTCGACCGAGGAGCACGCGAAGGCCCTCGACCGGGCCGTGTTCCCCGGCCTCCAGGGCGGGCCCCACAACCACACCACGGCCGCGATCGCGGTCGCGCTCCACGAGGCGGCGCAGCCCGACTTCTCCGCCTATGCCCACGCGATCGTGGACAACGCCCGCGTGCTCGCCGAGGAGCTCGCCGCGCGCGGCTTCGAGCTGGTCTCCGGCGGCACCGACAACCACCTCATCCTCATCGACCTCACGAGCAAGGACGTCCCGGGCAAGCCGGCCGCCCAGGCGCTCGACCGGGCCGGAGTCGTCGTGAACTACAACACGGTCCCCTTCGACCCGCGGACGCCTTTCGATCCGTCGGGCATCCGCCTCGGCACCCCGGCCGCGACGAGCCGCGGCCTGGGAGCGGACGAGATGCGCCAGATCGCGGCCTGGATCGACCGCGCGGTCGAGGCCGCGAAGCGCGAGGACGAGGACGAGCTCGCCGCCATCGCCGGTGAGGTCAGCGAGCTCACCGCGGCGTTCCCGGCACCCGGCATCATGAGGTGAGTCCGTTCCTCGCGGTCTTCGTCACCGCGGTCATCGTCACGGCGGTCGTGACTCCCCCGGTGGCGCGGATCGCGCGGTGGCTCGGCGCGGTCGACGTCCCCGGCGAGGAGCGGAAGGTCCACGGGCGTCCGATCCCGAGCGCGGGAGGGCTCGCCCTGCTCGCTGGCTTCGGCGCCGCGCTCGGAACCGCCTGGCTCCTGGCCGAGCTCGGCTGGGACGTGACGCCGACGGAGCCGGAAGGGGTCTTCGCCCCCGTCCTCGACACGACCTCGGAGGTCGGCGGGGTCGTCGCGGGTGCGATCGTCATCGTCCTCGTCGGCCTCGCGGACGACGTCCGCCGCCTCTCGCCGCCGGTGAAGCTCGCCGGCCAGATCCTCGCGGCGCTGCTGCCGGTGCTCATGGGCATCCAGCTCGTCTACGCCTGGATCCCCGGCCTCGGCGTGCTCGCGCTGTCCCCGGACCTCGGCGTCCCCCTCACGGTCTTCGTGATCGTCGCCATGGTCAACGCCGTGAACTTCATCGACGGCCTCGACGGCCTCGCGGCCGGCGTGGTCGCCATCGCCGCGCTCGCCTTCTTCGGCTTCGTGTTCGGGACGCAGAGCATCGCCGAGGCGGCGCCGAACTCGGCCACCCTGGTCGCCGCAGGCCTCGCCGGCACCGCCCTCGGCTTCCTCGGGCACAACTTCCACCCGGCCCGGATCTTCATGGGCGACACCGGGTCGATGCTGCTCGGGCTGCTCCTGGCCTGTGCCGGCGTGGCCTTCGTCGGTCGGACGACAGACCCGAGCT
Source organism: Nitriliruptorales bacterium (assembly GCA_050700895.1). Classification (GTDB taxonomy): domain Bacteria; phylum Actinomycetota; class Nitriliruptoria; order Nitriliruptorales; family JAHWKO01; genus JBOHEE01. Next base: position 8,521 of record JBOHEE010000353.1, read on the forward strand.
ACCTCGACCTCGCCGGCGCGTTCCCCCTCGCGATCCCGGTCCTCGTCCTGGCGGTCGCGTTCGCCGACACCGCCTTCGCCGTCGTGCGGCGCATGTACCACCGGCAGCCGATCACGATGCCGGACCGTGGCCACCTCCACCACCGGCTGCTGCGGGCGGGGATCGGGCAGACCCGGGCGGTCCTGCTCCTCTACTACTGGTCGGCAGTGGTCGCCTTCGCGGCAGTGGGGGTCATCTACCTCCCGACCCTCACGGTCGTGTTCTGGTCGGCGGTCCTCGTCGTCCTCGGGGCCGCGGCGACGACCTTCGTGGTCGCCCGCGCCCGCCGCCAGAGCTCCGCCGTCGGCTAGCCGGACCGAAGAGGGGGTTCGGGGGCTCTCGTGGTGGAGCGCTGCCACACAAGTCTCTCGTGGCTGCGCGGAACGTAGCCCCCGACCGATTGGGTGCGCCCCGCGCTCATGGCCGTGCGCTTTGACCCTCGTTCCGCGCCGCTGGTACCGTCGCCGCCGCCCATGGCTCCGACCGATCCCCGCGACCGCTCGGACATCTGGCGCGATGCGGACTCGGCCTGGTTCCTCTCGGCCGAGCTCCTCACGGCGACCTTCGTCTGGGGAGGCATCGGCTGGATCGTCGACACCCACGTGACGCAGACGTCACCGTGGGCCATGGTCGCGGGCTTCGTGCTCGGCTTCGCTCTCGGCATGTACATGCTCTTCCTGCGGCTGCAGGAGGTGGGACGGGTCGAGGACGAACGCCGGGCGGCCGCCAGGTACCGCCGCGCCGGGGACCCCCCGAGCACGACCCCGAGCTGAGGGACCGGGGAACCGACACCTATCCGAGGGGACCGTGTCCCACGCCACCACCGAGCACGCCATGACGCGCGCCGCGCTGCGCGCCGGCCTGGTCGTCGGCCCCTTCGTCGTGGCGGCCTCGTGGGCGCTGCGCGGGACGGCCGGGGCGGTCACCGCCGCGGCAGGTGTCGTCCTCGTCCTCGCCTGGTTCGCCGCGATCGGGCTCTCGCTCGCGTGGGCCGCCCCGCGCGGACCGGCCACGTTCGCGGCCGCCGCACTCGGCGGCTACGCGATGCGGGTCGTGACCCTGGGGCTCCTCGCGGTCACGCTCTCCCCGCTGGGGGTCGTCGACGGTCCGGTTCTCGTGGCCACTGTCGCGGCAGGTACCGTGGCGCTCCTCGTGTTCGAGGTCCGCTTCGTCTCGCGGCGAGCCGACCTCTGGTGGCTGACCAAACCTGAAGGAAAGGAAGGCGCGTGACGCCGCCCGTGCTGCTCGCCGCCGAAGGGGGCGGATTCCAGGTTCCCACCCTCGAAGAGCTCTTCGAGTTCCCGCCGCTCTTCTTCGACGACGTCAGTCCCTTCGGCATCCCGCTCGCCTTCAACCGCACCGCCCTGCTGATCTTCCTGAGCGTCGCGGTCCTGACCGTCGTGCTGCTCGCCGCCTTCCGCAACGCCACGGTCGTGCCGTCGAAGTTCCAGGCCGCGATGGAGGCCATCGTCGGCTTCGTCCGCGACTACATCGTGATGGAGGTGATCGGGCCGGCGGGCCTCAAGTTCGTCCCCTTCCTCACCACGCTCTTCCTCTTCATCTGGGTCAGCAACCTGTTCGAGATCACGCCGTTCATCAACTTCCCCACGACCTCCCGCATGGCGCTGCCCGCCTTCCTCGCCCTCGTCGTGTGGACGATCTTCATCGTCGTCGGCATGAAGGAGCAGGGGCCGCTCACCTACCTGAGGAACGTCGCGATCCCACCCGGCGTCCCCGCCTTCGTGCTCGTGCTGGTGATCCCGATCGAGATCGTGTCGACCTTCATCGTGCGGCCCCTCACGCTGGCCATCCGTCTCTTCGCGAACATGCTGGCCGGTCACATCATCCTCACGATCGCCTTCATCGCAGCGAACGCGTTCCTCCTCGACGTGCACGCGTGGCCGCCCCATTTCAACCTGCGCGGCTCGATCCTCGGTGCGCTGATGGGCTTCGGGGCGGGGCCGGCCCTCGTCGCCTTCGAGTTCATGGTCGCGTCGCTGCAGGCCTACATCTTCACGATCCTCGCCGCCGTCTACATCAGCAGCTCGATGCATCCCGAGCACTAGGAGACCACGACCGTCGGCGCCTGCCGGCGGGACCCGAGAAGCAACGTCCCGCAGGGGCGTCACCGGAGAAGGAGCGAAGACAGATGGATTCCCTGCTCATCCTCGCGCAGCAGGCCGGTGTCGACGTGAGCGCCATCGGCAAGGGCTTCGTGTACGGCCTCGGCGCGATCGGCCCCGGCATCGGCATCGGCTTCCTCGTCGGCAAGTCCGTCGAGGCGATGGCCCGCCAGCCCGAGGCGGCCGGCATGGTCCGGACCACGATGTTCATCGGCATCGCGTTCGTCGAGGCGCTCGCCCTGTTCGGCTTCGTGCTGTTCTTCCTCATCTAGTGATGCGTCTCGGAGGTGGCGTGAGCATCGAGAGCGCGCAAGCGCCCGGAGGGCAAGGCGCGAGGAGGGTTCGCAGCAGCGCTACGGGCCCGACGAGCAACGCAGCCGTCCGGGATGCAGGCGCGCTCGAATGCCGCGGAACCTCCGAGCTGCATCACTCCCAAGTGGCCGCGCGCCGGCCGTACGACCAGCAACAGGAGGACCCGAGATGAACGTCCTCGCGACGAGACAACTGCTCGCCGCCGAAGGCGGTGGCGGCATCACGACGGTGCTGCCCGCCCCGGCCGAGCTGTTCTGGGGCGCGGTCGCGTTCCTGATCTTCTACCTCGTCATGCAGCGGTTCGCGTTCCCGCTCATCAACCAGGTCCTCGAGGACCGGGCGGCGGCGATCCAGGGCCGCATCTCCGAGGCGGAGGAGCGGCTCAGCGAGGCCGACCGGATCAAGGCCGAGTACGAGGAGCAGCTCGCCGACGCCAAGAACGAGGCGAACCGGATCATCGAGGAGGCGCGTCAGACGGGCGAGTCGCTGCGCCGCGACATCGTCGCGAAGGCGGAGACCGAGTCGGAGCAGATCGTCCAGCGGGCGCGGTCGGAGGTCCAGGCGGAGCGCGAGCGTGCGGTCCAGGACCTCCGTGCGGAGGTCGGGCGCCTCTCGGTCCAGCTCGCGGAGAAGATCGTCCAGAAGGAGCTCGACGAGTCTGCCCACGCGCAGCTCATCGACCGCTACATCGGCGAGCTCGCCGGGACGAACGGGTCCAAGTCATGAGCAGGCGCTCGCAGTCGTACGTCGACGCGATCGTCGCGATCGCCCGCGGCGAGGACGCACTCGAGGTCGTCGACGACGAGCTGCTCCAGGTCGCGCAGGCGGTCGCCAAGAACCGCGACCTCTACGACGCGCTGACGAACCCACAGCTCCCGGTCACCCAGCGGCTGGAGATCGTCGATCGCGTGCTCGAGGCCGCACATCCGGCGACGCGGACCGCGGTCGCGCTCCTCGTCTCCAGCGGACGCGCCCGTGACATCGAGGAGGTCGCCCGCGCGGTCGCGGAGCGGTCCGCGGAGGAGCGGCAGCGTGCCGTCGCCGAAGTCCAGGTGGCGGTCCCGCTCTCCAAGGCGCGGCGCGAGAAGCTACGGAAGGCGCTCGAGGCCGCCACCGGCATGCGGCTCGAGCTGACGGTCCTCGTGGATCCCACCGTGCTCGGCGGCGTCCGCGCGAAGATCGGCGACACCGTGATCGACGGGAGCGTCTCCCGCCGGCTCGACGACATCAGGGCCAGACTCGGCGCGTAGAGAACGAGACGACAACGGAGCAGCGGACAGATGGCTGACTCAGAGCTTCAGATCCGAACCGAGGACATCTCGGCGGCGCTGCGCGACCTCGTCGAGGGCTACGCCCCCGAGGTCGAGCGCGAGCAGGTCGGGCGCGTCCTCGAGACGGGGGACGGCATCGCGCTCATCGCCGGCCTGCCCGGCACGATGGCGAACGAGCTCCTCGACTTCGGCGGGGGCCTCTTCGGCCTCGCGATGAACCTCGACGAGGACACGATCGGCGCGGTCGTCCTCGGCGACACCTCGCGGGTCGAGGAGGGCGACGCGGTCAGGCGCAGCGGCAACGTCCTCTCCGTCCCGGTCGGCGACGCCTATCTCGGTCGCGTCGTCGACCCCCTCGGCCGCCCCGTCGACGGCAAGGGCCCGCTCGACGAGTCGAAGATCGTCGGCCGCCGCAACCTCGAGGTCCAGGCCCCCGGCGTCGTGGCCCGCCAGCCGGTGAACGAGCCGCTCCAGACCGGACTGAAGCCGATCGACGTCATGATCCCCATCGGCCGCGGCCAGCGCGAGCTCATCATCGGCGACCGCCAGACCGGCAAGACCGCCATCGCCGTGGACACGATCATCAACCAGCGCGACAACTGGGGCACCGAGAACGCGGTGAAGTGCATCTACGTCGCGATCGGGCAGAAGGGCTCCACCGTCGCCGAGGTCGTCGAGCGCCTGAAGGAGCACGGCGCGATGGAGTACACCGTCGTCGTGAACGCGCCGGCGTCCGCCCCGGCGCCCTTCCAGTTCATCGCCCCCTACGCCGGCTGCGCGATCGGCAACCACTGGATGTACGAGGGCGAGCACGCCCTCATCATCTACGACGACCTGTCGAAGCAGGCCGACGCCTACCGCCAGATCTCGCTCCTGCTGCGACGTCCGCCGGGCCGCGAGGCCTACCCTGGCGACATCTTCTACCTCCACAGCCGCCTGCTGGAGCGGGCTGCGAAGCTCTCCGACGAGCGCGGCGGCGGGTCGCTGACCGCGCTGCCGGTCGTCGAGACGAAGGGCGGCGACGTCGCCGCCTACATCCCGACGAACGTGATCTCGATCACCGACGGGCAGATCTACCTCGAGACCGACCTGTTCAACCAGGGCGTGCGCCCGGCCGTGAACGCGGGACTCTCCGTCTCGCGCGTCGGCGGTGCCGCGCAGGTCCCGGCGATGAAGAAGATCTCCGGGCGCGTGCGCCTCGACCTCGCGAACTACCGCGAGCTCGAGGCGTTCGCGCAGTTCGGCTCGGAGCTCGACAAGACGAGCCAGCGCCAGATCGCCCGCGGCGAGCGCGTCGTCGAGGTGCTGAAGCAGCCGCAGTTCCAGCCGCTCGCGGTCGGAGAGCAGATCGTGTCCATCTGGACGGTCACGAACGGCTACATGGACGACATCCCGGTCGTCGACGCGAAGCGCTTCGAGCGCGAGCTCCGTGACTTCGTCCGGTCGCGCCACGGGCAGCTGCTCGACCGCCTCGCGACCGCGAAGCTCGACGAGGTCGAGGAGGAGCTCGAGCGCGCCGCGACCAGCTTCAAGGAGCAGTTCGAGGCGACCGAGGAGGCGGCCGCGGCGCCCGAGCGGGTCGGCTGGGAGGTCATGGAGGTCGCCGACGAGGAAGCGGAAGACGAGGCCGGCGAGGTCGAAGAGACGACGCTCTGATCCGACCGCCGATCGACGACCGAGCGAGGTAGGCGCCTGTGGCGAGCACCGGCGAGCTCCGCCAGCTCCGGCGGCGCATCCGCTCCGTCGAGAGCACGCAGCAGATCACGCGTGCGATGGAGATGATCGCGGCGTCCCGCATCCAGCGCGCCGTGCGCCGGATGGAGGAGGCGCTGCCCTACGCGCGGATGATCCACGAGATCATCCGTGGGCTCGCGGTGGCCAGCGAGGTCCGCGGCCACCCGCTGGTCGCACCGCACGAGCGCATCGAGGGCGTGGCGGTCCTCGTCATCACCTCCGACCGGGGCCTCGCCGGCGCCTTCAACTCCAATGTCCTGCGCCACGCCGACGACCTCATCCGGCGCGAAGAACGTGACGGGCACGAGGTGGCGCTCTACGTTGTCGGGCGGAAGGGGGTCAACTCCTTCCGCTTCCGCGGCCGCCAGCCGGACGAGGCGTGGACCGGGTTCACCGAGCAGCCGACGATCGACGACGCGCTCGACATCGCCGAGACGCTCATGGACGCCTACGGCGAGCGCGCGATCGACCGCGTGTGGATGGTCTACACCGACTTCCAGTCGCAGATGGTCCAGCGCCCGGGGGCGATGCAGATCATGCCGGTCGACCCCGAGGAGTTCGCCGGCGGCGAGGAGCTCCCCGCGGAGTTCATGTACGAGCCCGACCCCGACGAGCTGCTCGAGCGGCTCATCCCCCGCTTCGTCGAGGCCGTGGTCTTCGCCGGCCTGCTCGAGTCGGCGGCCTCCCAG
>JBOHEE010000354.1:0-1892 GCA_050700895.1 Nitriliruptorales bacterium
CGGTCGGGGCGGCCGCCCTGATGGCCCAGCCCGGCGGAGCCGTCACCCCCGCGGTCGCGGGCCTGGCCGCGGGACTGGGCCCCGCGATCCGGCGGTGGGGTCAGCCGGCCGGGCTTTGGCTCGGCGCGGGGATCATGCTCTTCGGGACCGCCGACCTCGTGGCCGGCGTGGACCGAGCATGGGCCGGCCAGGTCTCCGTCCTGGTTCGAGTGGTCGGCTGCCTGGCCGTGGCTCGCACGGTGCTGGCCATCACCCGCCACCGCCTGCGACTACGTTTCCTGGCCGGCTTCACCGGGCTCCTCCTGGCCGTGGTCCTGTTCGTGTCGCTGGCGATCGGGACGGTCATCGATCGCAACCTCCGTCAGGGTGCCCTGGACCGGCTCGTGGGCCAGGCCGAAGACGCCCGGCGAAACCTCGTCAACCTCGTCTCCGAAAAGGTGGGGACCCTGGTCGTCCTGGGCGAGGTGCAGCAGATCGCCGACACGATCCGCACCGGCGGTGCCGTGCGGGGAGCGCTGATTACCGAGCTCCGGGACCGGCTTCTCCCGGACGTCGACTTCGTGTTGTTCCTGGACCGCCGCGGGGCGATCCGGGGCCGGACCGGCCTGGACCGGGCTCGGGCCGTCGAGGTCGTGGGCACCGAGGTCGTGGACTTCGCGCTCCGCGGCGGAACGGAGGTGTCGTCCCTCGACCAGCTGTCCGGCGGCGGCCTGGCGCTGATCGGGGTGGCGCCGATCAGGCCGCCCGGCGCCGCAGGCCCGGCCGGGTTCGCGGTGGCGGGGTTCATGGTCGACGGGGACCTGCTGGACCGGGAGGTGGTCGCCGGACGAGGGACCCGGGCCGCCGCGTTCCAGGGCTTCCGGGGCGCGCCTCCGGTCCTTTTGGCCTCGGCCGGGTTCCCGGACGAGATCGAGGACCCCTCGGCACCACCCGCCGTCCTCCGAGGGGTCTTCCTCCGGTTCCTGCAGGGAGAGGACACGGTCGGCCGGGCCATGGAGCTCGGCGGAGCCGATCACTTCGCGGCCCTGGCTCCGCTCCGTCAGGCGGTGGAGCGGCCCGTGGGGATCCTGGTGGTTGCCGAGCCCGCCGGGGTGCTGACGGCCACCCAGCGCGCCGTGAACGAGGTGCTGTTCCTGGTCGCGGTGGCCGTGATGGGCCTGGCCTTCTTGATGGCGCTGGCCGCCGCCCGGCGGATTACCCGGCCGCTTTCATCGCTGACCGAGGCGGCCCGGCGGGTCCAGGCCGGCGACCTCGAGACGAAGGCCGAGGTGCGGGGGGAGGACGAGGTGGCAGACCTCTCCGTGGCCTTCAACCGGATGACGGGGTCGGTGTCCGCCATGACCGAGGAGCTCCGGGTCGCCGCCGACGAGCAGTCCCGCCTGCGGGCCCGTCTGGAGACGGTGCTCGATTCCATGGGGGACGGCCTCCTGGCGGTGGACATCGATGGCACGGTGTCGACCTCGAACCCAGCCGCCGCTGCCATCCTGGGCCGGTCGCGAGGTGAGATCGCAGGCTTGCCGCTCCGCGATGCTCTTCCGGGGCGGGACGCCTCCGGCCGGTCCCTGGAGGAGCTCGAGTGGTCGCCGGAGGGGCTGGCCTTCGTCGACCGCCCCGGCGACCAGGTCCCCGTGGCGATCTCCTCCGCGCCGCTCCGCGACGCCGGCGGCGCCCGGATCGGCCGGGTGTACGTTCTCCGCGACATGTCGCTCGAGTACCAGGTTGAGCGGATGAAGCGGGAGTTCCTCTCCAACGTCTCCCACGAGCTCCGGACGCCGCTGACGCCGATCATCGGGTACTCGGAGCTCATGATGAAGCGCGACCTCCCCGGGGAGCAGTCGCGGGAGTTCGCGGCCAGCATCCTGGAGTCGGCGCGCCGTCTGGAGCGCATCGTC
>JBOHEE010000355.1:0-1861 GCA_050700895.1 Nitriliruptorales bacterium
GCCGGGTCGCCTCGCTCGCCGTCGCTGCGGGGCTGCCCGCGGTCGGGCTGCTCTTCTACGGCTACCCCCTCCACGCGCCGGGAAAGCCACACCGGCTCCGGACGGACCACTGGCCGCTCGTCGGGGCGCCGTCGCTCTTCCTCCAGGGCACCCGCGACGCGCTCTGCGACGTCGCGCTCCTCAAGCGGGAGCTGCCGCTGCTCGCCGCGCCCCCGACCCTCCATCTCGTCGAGGGCGGCGACCACTCGCTTGCCGTCCGTGCCGCCGACACCCCGGACGGGAGGCGGCGACCACCCGGCGAGGTCCTCGCCGCTCTCGTCCCCGCGGTCGTCGGACCCTGGCTCGCCGCCCTCAGCGACCGGGGCTGACCGCGGCCACGGTCTGCGAGGCGTCCCGCTGGAGAGCGGAGGGGAACGCCCTCTCGCCGGCGACTACGACGCCGTCGCCCGCGACCCGCAGCGCCTCCACGGTCGCCGGGTCGAGCGACTCGTCAGTGGAGAGGACCGGCCAACCGTTCGCGCCCGCAAGGGCCGCGGCCACCGCCGCCTCCGCCCAGCTCCTGCCGGTCAGCACGACGCGCCGCCCGTTCGTGTCCGCGGCGAGCCGCTGGGGGGTCGCCGCGTCCACGGTCTCGGAGCGGGTCGCCACGAGCCGGCGCAGCGTCGGCACGACCCCGGCGCCCGAGGTCGAGACGAACGCCGCCACCTGGGCGACGCCGCCGCCGTCGACGAGCCTGACGAGGTCGCGGTCCACCCCGCTCGCGGAGGTGAAGACGAGCGGCACGCGGTCGCGGCCCGCGGCGGCGGCGATGGTCGCCACGAGGCCCGGATCGGCGTCGAGGAGGTCGCGGGTGACGAGCCGGATCTCGCGCCGGTGGGTCACCCCCAGGAGCCACTCCGCCAGCGATGCCGCGTCGCCGATCTCCACCGTCGGGAGCTCCCATCCGAACAGCAGCCGCCCGCAGTCGGGGGACAGCCCGCCGACGACGACGACGGTCGCGTCGAGCTCGGCTGCGCGGTTGAGCTCGTCGGCGACCGGCGAGTCGGTGCACGAGTCCCCAACCAACAGGACCGGCGCCGCGAGCGCGCCGGCGGCGGCAGCGGCCGCGAGGACGAGCTCGGGTCCTTGCGCCTCGCGGACGAGGACGACCGCGTCCGCGGTGCGGCGGGTCGGGAAGAGGTGCTGGCTCGTCGCGACCGAGGTCGCGGAGGCGTCGCCGCCGCCGAGCCGTGGGACCACGGGATAGAGGTGGCGGAACGCATCGAGGTCGCCGGCCTCGACCCGGACGCACGGGCGCGCGCGACGGTACATGACCCGGCAGCCGTGACCGGAGCCCATCTCCTCCTCCCAGCAGTCGTCGCCGGGTTCGCAGAGGTGGCCGAGCCCCGCACCGTGGGCGACCTCGTGGCGCAGGGCGAGGTGGGCGCGCGTGTGATCGAGGGTCTCGCAGACGCCGATGTCGACCTCGGTCACGTAGACCGTGCGCTCGCCGTCGTGAACGTCGGTCCACGCCGGCCAGATGTGCGCCCGGGCGAGGTGGCGGCCGGCGCAGGCGTCGTCGGTGAGGAACACCCTCGACACCCCGTCGCGACGGCGTGTGCGGACGCCGTCGTCTACGACGGTCGCGACCCGGGCCGAGAAGGTCGAGCCCGGGATCCCGTTCCAGGCCGTGATGCCGCTCTTCACGCGGTCGAGGCCGAGCCGGTCGACCACCGCCTGCTCAACGGCGAAGGTGAGGGGTCGTGCGACGTGTGAGACGCGCCAGTTGCCCATGCCGCCGCCGGGTGCGTCGGCGCGCAGCGTCGTGAACGCGGCGCTCGTGACCGCGGCCGGCGGGGTCCAGGGGCTCGCGATCGGGTCG
>JBOHEE010000356.1:0-1705 GCA_050700895.1 Nitriliruptorales bacterium
GCGCAGCGGTCGGCTCGTGCCGGGCGGCGGGGACCCGCCGGCGGCGTCGGCCAGCGTCCGCGCCTCCGGCTGCGGGGTCGCGTCAGGCTCGCTCATGGGTGCTCCTCCCGTGCCCCGACGACGCTACCGAGGTCGAAGGCATCGTGGATGGACGTCACCGCACGCTCGACGTCCCCGGCGCGGATCACGACCGAGATGCGGATCGTGGACGTCGAGATCATCTCGATGTTCACGCCCGCTTTCGACAGGGCGTCGAACATCCGCGCCGCGACGCCCGGGTGCGTCCGCATCCCGGCGCCGACGAGCGCCACCTTCGCGACGTCCTCGTCGAGCACGATCGCCTGTGCGCCGACGCTGGGCTGCGCGCCGCGCAGGAGTTCGGCGGCGCGCTTCGCGTCGTCCCGGGGCACCGTGAAGGAGATGTCGGTCACACCGCCCTCCGACACGTTCTGGACGATCATGTCGATGTTCACGTTGGCGTCCGCGAGCGTCGTGAGCAGCAGCGCGGCGACCCCTGGCCGGTCCGGGACCCCCTGGACCGTGATCTTCGCCTCCGTGGTGTCGTGGGCGATGCCGGAGATGTAGGCGTCTTCCATGGCTCTCTCGTCTTCCGGGCCCACCCACGTGCCGTCCTCGTACGAGAACGAGGAGCGCACGTGGACGAGGACCCCGTGGTTGCGGGCGAACTCGACCGAGCGGGTCTGGAGCACCCTGGCTCCCTGCGCGGCGAGCTCCAGCATCTCCTCGTACGAGACGTAGTGGAGCTTGCGCGCGGTCGGGACGAGGCGTGGGTCGGCGGTGTAGACGCCGTCGACGTCCGTGTAGATCTCGCAGCGGTCGGCGGCGAGCGCGGCGGCGAGCGCGACCGCGGTCGTGTCGGATCCGCCCCGGCCGAGGGTCGTGACGTCCTTCGTGTCCTGCGACACGCCCTGGAAGCCCGCCACGATCACCACATCGCCCTCGTCGAGCCCGTCGCGGACCCGGCCGGGGGTGATGTCGACGATCCGGGCCTTGCCGTGCAGCGCGTCGGTGATGATGCCGGCCTGCGACCCGGTGAACGACCGCGCCGAGATGCCGCGGTCGTAGAGGCACATCGCGACAAGCGCCATCGAGATGCGCTCCCCTGCGGTGAGGAGCATGTCGAGCTCGCGAGCCGGCGGCTCGGCCGAGGCCTCCCGCGCGAGCAGCACGAGGTCGTCGGTGGTGGTCCCCATCGCGGACACGACCACGACCACGTCATCGCCGGCACCCCGCGCCGCCGCGATGCGGTCCGCGACACGCTGGATACGCCCGACATCCCCGACGGACGTGCCGCCGTACTTCTGGACGACGAGACCCACGCGCCCGGCTCCGCGTAGAGGAGTGGACCGCCAGGAGGTTACCGTTGGGCCACATGGCGGATCGCACAGGCAACCCGCGGATCGTGGGCGCGGCGGGGCGCGCGCTGGCGCTCCTGGCCGGCGCACTCTTCGTCGCGGCGATGTTCCTCCCGTGGACGGGCGACGGAAGGCTCGCCCTCGACCTCGGCGTGACGGGCCCCGGTGAGGGGCCCGCGCAGCCGACCGTCGCGGTCGTCCTCGTCGCGCTCGCCGCGATCCCGTCCGTCGCCGCGCTGGTGGGCAACCATCCCGCTCCCCGGGTGGTCGCCGCCGGAGGGGGCGGCACCCTGGTGCTCGCCTGGCTCGCGGCGGGACCCGACGGGGCG
>JBOHEE010000357.1:0-7776 GCA_050700895.1 Nitriliruptorales bacterium
CCGCTGTTCGGGCCGTGTTGACGGCGGGGCGCTCGGTGCGGCCCGCCGCGGCTGGCGGGGCGGGGCGATCTCGGCGACAGCTCTCACCGCTCCACCTCCCCCTCGACGTGGGCGCTCGGCAGCAGACCCGCAACCACGTAGTCACCGAGGTGGCGGCGGAGCCAGACCGTGTGCTCGGCCGGTTCCGCGGCACCCGGGGCGACGGCGGTGACGGTTGCTCGGAGCGGCCAGCTCTCGGACCTCTCGAGGCGGTCGACGCTCACGTCGCGGTAGCCCGCAGCGACCAACGCGGCGCCTGCCGCCGCCATCTCGACGGGGTCGTCCACGGCGATCCAGTCCGGGGCATCGATGGAGAGGTCCGGGGCGGGAAGCAGCCACGGCGACCCAGCGGGACTGGCGGCCTCCGGCGAGAGCCGAACCGGCACGGCGAGGCGGAGCGTCCGGGCGCCGGTCCAGACGTCGTCCTCCGCGTCCAGCATGACCGCGAGCAGCGACACGACCGCGAGATCCGGCAGCGGCAGGTCGACGGACTCGACGACGACGTGCTCGAGGTAGCCAGCGATCCCCGACGTTCCGAGCCCGAGGTCGAGCGCCGGCGCCGCGTCGCCGAGCCACGAACGTGTCACGGCTACGGCGACGGCCGCTGCTTCGGCGGCGCCGGGGGCGACCCGTGCACCGACGACGAAGGCCTCCGGGGCGAGCACGGCCCCGGGGCCGTCGGGAGTGACACGGGGCTCCGGCAGAGGGGACGCCGGCTCCGCCTCGGCCACGTGCTCGCGGCCGTCGACTGCGGGAGCCGCCGGCCGGAAGACGATGATCGCGACCACGAGCCACGGCGCGACGGCGGCGGCGAGGATGACGTGTCTCCGTCGACCGCCACGACCGCCCGGGCGTTCCGCCGACTCGAGGTCCCACCGCCTCGGCCCTTGGTGTGGCTCGTCGCCGGCCCACGCCTCGAGGAACGGCTCGCCGGCCTCTCTGCGTCCCTCCGGGTCGAGATCACGAAGCTCGTTCACGTCTCCCCTCTCCAACGTGGCACCGTCTTAGACAGTGTAAAACAGTGTCATTCCTTTTACCACAGTCTGAGGCGCGGGTGCGACCCCCAGCGGACAGGGGCTGTGGATGGGCGACTTGCACCGACCACTATCCTGCTCGGAGACATCGATCGGCAGCTCCGCCCCACTGACGGAGGACTCGTGAACCGCACCGCGAGCGGCCCGGTCCGTCAGGAACTCACGCCGGAGGAGCGCCAGGAGCGCTTCGAGGAGCAGGTCCTGCCCTTCCTCGACGCCCTGTATGGCGCGGCGCTCCGCTACACGCGCAATCCCGCCGACGCCGAGGACCTCGTCCAGGAGGCGATGGCGAAGGCCTACGCGGCGTTCCATCAGTACGAGCCGGGCACGAACCTGCGCGCGTGGCTGTACCGGATCCTCACGAACACCTACATCAACCTGTACCGCAAGCGGCAGCGCCGTCCCGAGGAGTACCCCCAGGAGGAGATCGACGACTTCTCCCTCTACGACTGGCTCGCCGGGGGCGGCGCGTCCGCCGAGCTCGAGGTGCTCGACCACATCACGGCCGACGAGGTGCGGGACGCCCTCGCCGCCCTCCCCGAGCAGTTCCGCATCGCGGTCTACCTGGCCGACGTCGAGGGGTTCCCGTACAAAGAGATCGCCGAGATCATGGACACGCCGATCGGCACCGTGATGTCGCGCCTGCACCGGGGAAGGAACCAGCTCCAGAAGGCGTTGGCCGATTACGCACGGCGACACGGCATCGTGGGCCGCCGGTCGGACGGCGAGGCCGGCGGGTGAACGGTCACATGACGGGAGGAGTCAGGTGAGCTGCGACTGTCCGGACGCCGTGCAACGACTCGGTGAGTTCCTCGACGGCGAGCTCGACGACGAGGCGATCCACGAGATCTCCGGCCATCTCTCCGAGTGCTATCCCTGCGGCTCCCGGGCGGACTTCGAGCGACATCTTCGCGAGGTGGTCCGGATCCACGTGCGGACGACGGCGCCAGCCGGCCTCGTCGAGAAGGTTCGCGCACGCTGCCGCCAGGAGGCGCAGCGATCCGCTGCCGAGGGCATCGACCCGCGCCCGGAGGGCGGCCTGCTCGGTGGGTGAGGGCAGCGTCCTCATCACCGGCGGCGCGGGCTTCATCGGTTCGACCCTGGCCGACCGCTTCCTCGCCGAGGGCCGCGAGGTCGTCGTCGTCGACGACCTGTCGACGGGGAAGCTCGCGAACCTCGCGTACGCCCGCGGTGACCCCGGCGGCGAATTCGAGTTCCACCGACTCGACATCACGCGCGGGGCGCTCGATCAGGTCGTCGAGAAGCACCGCCCGGAGGTCATCTGCCATCTCGCCGCGCAGATGAACGTGCGCCGAAGCGTGGAGGACCCCGAGCACGACGCCACCGTCAACGTCCTGGGGACGATCCACGTGCTCGAGGCGGCACGGCGCCACGGGACCCGGAAGGTCGTGTTCGCCACGTCGGGGGGGACGATCTACGGCGAGCCGGACGAGTCGGAGCTCCCCCTCGACGAGAACCGGGAGCTGCTCGCCCACTCCCCGTACGGCGCGAGCAAGATCGCGGGCGAGCAGTACCTCCGCACCTACGCGCACCTCTACGGCATCCAGTGGACCTCGCTCGCGCTCACGAACGTGTACGGCCCCCGTCAGGACCCGGCGGGCGAGGCCGGGGTCGTCGCCATCTTCACCGAGCGCATGCTGTCCGGCGAGCCCGCCGTGATCTACGGCGACGGCGAGCAGACCCGGGACTTCGTCTACGTCGACGACGTCGTCCATGCGTTCGCGCTCGCTCTCGACCGGGGCGACGGCGAGCGCTTCAACATCGGCACGGGCGAGCGGACGAGCGTCCTCGCGCTGTGGCAGGCGCTGGCCCGGGCGACCGGGCACGAGCTCGACCCGGTGCACGCCCCGGAGCGGCCCGGGGAGCTGCGTCACAACGCCGTCGACTGTCGCAGGGCGGCTCGCGTCCTCGGCTGGAAGCCGTGGACCAGCCTCGAGGAGGGTCTCGGGGCCGCGCTTAGGGCCAACTGACCGGCCCGACCCTCTGGACGGGTGCAGAGCGTTCCGACATCCCTCACTCTCTGTGAGAATCCCATCGGGTCGTCGAGGGGAGTGCCCATGCCGGAGAGCTACGCAGAGCGGGTCGGCGCGCGCCTGCGGCGGATTCGCCAGCAACGGGGAATGTCGCTGCAGGACGTCGAGCGGGCCTCGACGGGGGAGTGGAAGGCCGCGGTCGTCGGCTCCTACGAGCGGGGGGATCGCAACATCAGCGCTGCGCGGCTCTGCGAGCTGGCCGAGTTCTACGGCGTCTCGCCCGGCGAGGTCGTGCCGGCGGAGGACGTGCCGAAGCCGCCCCCGACGAACCACGGGATCATGCTCGACCTCTCGAAGCTGAGCGGCACCGAGCGCTGGACGAGCGTCCGCCGGTACCTGGAGTCGATCCAGGTCGAGCGGGGCGACTTCAACCAGCAGGTGCTCTCGGTCCGGTCAGAAGACCTCCGCGCGCTGTCGGTCCTGTGCGGCGTCGGCCCCGAGGAGCTCCTCGAGGAGTTCCGCCAGTCGGGGGTCCTCCGGGCCGCCTGACGCCGCCGCCCGCCTCGCCGTCAGCGCTGCGCGAGCTCGCGGTTCAACGCGTCGAGCACGCTTCGCGCGACGGCGCTCGTCTCGTCCTCGCGCACGAGTGCGGTTCCGGAGACCGTCCGGTCGCCGCGTGCGCCGTGGAGGTGGACGAACGAGACAGCGAGCGTGTGACCGAGGACCTCGGTGATCGTCACGCCCTCGATCTCGACGGCCTGAGTGCCGTCCAGGAGGGTGGTGAGGGCTGCCAGGGTCGCGCGCGCCGTGGCCCGTCGACGACCCGCGGCGGAGGCAGGACCGGTCGCTTCGCCGCGGTGCTGGGCGGTCCCGTTGCTGACCTGGACGTCGACGGCGACCTCGAGCCCCCGATGTGAGACGTCCACGTGGTCGATCCTCACCCGTGACGCGAGGCCGAACTCGTCCTCGTCGGGATCGAACTGCACGACGCTGATGACCCGGTGGTCCGTGGAGACACCGAACGTTGCGAACAGGAACGACTGGACGTCGCGGACCGTCTGCTTGGGGTTCTTCTCGGGCGTCGCGACGAGGTGGAGCTCGTCGATCTCGCGCTCGAAGCCCGGCACGAGGCGCGCCGCCACGATGCCTGGGAGCTCCTCGAGCCCGCGCTCGACCTCGCGACGCTGTTCCGCGTCGTGGAGATCGGGACCGGATCTGGCGTCCGCGTCCTTCTCGGTGCTCACGGTGTCGTCCGTGGTCCTCCCCCTGCGCGGCGCCGCGGCAGCGTAATCGCGGAGCTTCAGTTCTGTCCCACGATTGCCGATGAAGGACAGTGGTCGGAGGGACGATCCCTCTGAGCGCTGGCGCCCGCGTTCACCCCACCTGTATGGTTCTTCATCACCGAGCGTACAGCGAATGAGACACAGAGCGTTCGCAGTCGGCGAAAAAGCGAGACGATTCCCCTCTGGCCACAGCGAGTGATAGACGCTTTACTTTAGGCGACCTGTTGCTCATAACGTGACAGCAGGTGACAACTGAATAGCGAGCGGTGAGCAGAGGCGGTCGAGGTACCGAAGCTTCTGAGCACTCAGCAGAGCAGAGCAGGCTCGACCTCGCGACGCTGTTCCGCGTCGTGGAGATCGGGACCGGATCTGGCGGCCGCGTCCTTCTCGGTGCTCACGGTGTCGTCCGTGGTCCTCCCCCTGCGCGACGCCGCGGCAGCGTAATCGCGGAGCTTCAGTTCTGTCCCACGATTGCCGATGAAGGACAGTGGTCGGAGGGGCAATCCCTCTGAGCGCTGGCGCCCGCGTTCTCCCCACCTGTATGGTTCTTCATCACTGAGCGTACAGCGAAGGAGACACAGAGCGTTCGCAGTCGGCGCAAAAGCGAGACGATTCCCCTCTGGCCACAGCGAGTGATAGACGCTTTACTTTAGGCGATCTGTTGCTCATAACGTGACGGCAGGTGACAACTGAATAGCGAGCGGTGAGCAGAGGCGGTCGAGGTACCGAAGCTTCTGAGCAGAGCAGAGACGACCGCGGGACCCTGACGGCGCATCCGCGCCGAATGGGCTCCGGGGAGCCATTGCCACACCAACCCGACTTCTTGGGGACATCGAGCGGAGCGGACGATCCAGCGTCTCAATAGCGGCGACGCGGGGCCGTGTCCACAGACTCGATGGAGGTGACCATGAAGAAGATTTTTGCCGCGCTCGCCAGCCTTGCCACGCTGGTCCTTACGGCCGGCGCCAGCTCATACTGGGCGTGACGGCTCTGGCCGCCTCTGCTCACCGCTCGCTGTCCATGATGGGAGGGACCGTTGGGAGGGGCGTCGGAGCGCCGGCTCTGGCACTTCGTGGCGAGTGTGTTCTTGCTCGGCGTCGCCCTGGCCGCCTGGGCATGGACCCGTGTCATGCCTCTCGAAGGTCTCGCCTTCGTCGCCGTGTTCGCCGCCACGCAGCTGCTGCCGGCACGGATGCGCGACGGCGTCGTCGCCACTCTCTCGAACGTCGTTGCACTCACAGGCGTTCTAATGGGTGGAACCCCGCTTGCGATCGCCTCAGCCGGCGGTGCCTTGGCGAGCTGGCGCATGTACACGAATCGGCGCGTACAGCGAACGCTCTTCAACGTCGGCCAGGTCGCGATCGCGGCAGCAGCGGCGGGCGTCGTCTTCACGGGGGTTGGGGGGACGGTCGATGCGCCTGGTCGAGCCTGGAACTGGTTGGCCCTCCTCGTCGCCGCTGTGGCTTACACGATGGTCAACAACATGCTGGTCGCCGTGGCCATCCGGCTGTCGTCGGGTGAGCGGATCCGGTCGACGCTCCGCAGCATCCTGGGCTCGGCGATGCTGCTACAGGTCCTCTACGCGGGCCTCGCGGTGTTGGCGGCTGCGCTCCTCGTCGGCGTCGGCCCGATCGCGCTCGCCTTACTGGTCGTGCCGGCGCTCGTCGCCCGCTCGAGCCTGCTCGGGTTCCAGCGCTCGACCGAGGCCTACGACCGACTCGTCGGTTCGCTCCTGAAGGCGATCGAGGTCAAGGACGGCTACACCGCCGGACACACCGACCGCGTCGCGACGCTCTGCGTCGAGGTCGGACGCGCGCTGGGCTTCGAGTACGAGCAGCTCCGCGCCGTCCGGTACGCGGCGAAGCTCCACGACGTCGGCAAGCTCGGGGTCCCGCTCTCGATCATCAACAAGCCGGCTGCGCTCGATGAAGACGAGTTCGCCCACATCCACGAGCACCCCATCGTCGGTGCGGAGATCCTCGCGGAGATCGGCTTCCTGCACCCCGCGCTCGAGGGCATCCGCTACCACCATGAGCGGCTCGACGGGAAGGGCTACCCCTTCGGTCTCTCTGGCGACGGGCTCCCGATGGTCGCCAGGGTCATCACCGCCTGCGACGCGTTCGACGCGATGACGACCACCAGGCCCTACCGGCGCGCCATGGAGCTCGACGACGCCTTCGCGGAGCTGCAGCGCCACGCTGGGACCCAGTTCGATCCCGAGGTCATCGGCATCCTCGAGCGGGTGGTCGAGCGGCTCGACTGGCAGCCGACGTACGAGGCCTACGGGGAGGAGCCAGCGGGGCTCGACCGGACCGAGTCGCGGCCGTGAGCGCGACGACCCTCACCGTCGTCTGGCGGCTCCGGCAGGCCACAGCCCCCCTGGTCGCGGTCGCCCTCGGTGCCGCGTGGTTCGTCCTCCCCCAGCCCGATCGCGCGGGGAACTGGATCCTCTTCCTGGCAGCGGCCGTCGTCGGCGAGCTCCTCGTCCTCGACAACCTCCGCGGTGGCCCCGTCCCCGCGTCGCTCGCGGTCCTTGGCGCCTACGCGCTCCTCGGCAACCACCCAGCGGAGCTCGCTGCCATGGCGGCCGCGGGCTGGCTCATCGCGGCTGCCATCCGTCGCGCCCGAGCCGAGGAGGTCGACGTCGGCGATCTCGTCCACCGCGTGGCCGCCGCATGGTCCCTCCCGGGACTGGTCTCGATCGGCTCCGACAACCTGCCCGGCACGATCGGTGCCAGCAGCCCCGTCCACCTCGGCGGCATCCTGCTCCTCATGCTCGGCCTCGTCGTGGGTCCGGCGGCGTGGCGAGCGAGCAGCCAGCGCCACAGCGACTTCCTCCCCGTCTTCTTCGGGCATGTCTACGCCACCTGGGCCAGCTCGGTCGCGATGGCATCCTCGGCGGCGCTCGCCGCCGTGGTCCACGACGTCCTCGGCGTCGGCGCCCTCGTCCTGCTCGCCCTCCCGGTCGTCGCCGTGCGTGCCGGCCTCCACCGCTACACGGACATCCGTCGCACCTACGACCAGACGGTCGTCGCGATGAGCCACATGACCGAGCTGACCGGACACGTCTCGTCCGGCCACGGCCTCCGGGTCCGCGACCACGCGGTTGCGATCGCTCGCGACCTCGGCCTCTCCGAACGGGAGGTGGAGGCCGTCGAGCGGGCGGCGCTGCTCCACGAGGTGGGGCGGATCGCCACCGACGACCCCGAGCAGTCGGCGCAGGATCGCGAGGTGGCGGCTGCGGGCGCGGTCGTCCTCCGCCAGGCCGGCGGACCCATGTCGGGTGTCGCCGAGGCCGTCGAGCGCGTCCGCGACCCCTACCGGCGGCCGGGAGCCGGCGACGACCGGAGCCTCTCGATCGTCGCACGCATCGTGCGCAGCGTGTGCGAGTACGACCGCTACAGAGCCGGCGGCCTCGAGTCCTGG
>JBOHEE010000358.1:0-7267 GCA_050700895.1 Nitriliruptorales bacterium
GCCCGCGGACCGCTCGGCGCACGTCCGCGCGTTCGTCGACGCGGCCCCGGACCTCCGTGCTGCCGGCTACGTCGACACCGAGTCCAGCCGCGTGGTGTTCGCGAACTCCGCCGGTCATCGCGCCGCGAGCGGGGCCACCCGGGCGACCGTCGACGGGATCCACCAGACCGCCAGCTCCGCCGGGAGCGCGCACCAGACCTCGGCGCGGTTCGCGGAGCTCGACGGTGGGGCGGCCGGGGCGCTCGCCGGCGACCTCGCCCGCCGCGGCGAAGATCCCATCGACGTCGATCCCGGGCGCTACGAGGTCGTGCTGAGCCCCGAGTGCGTGGCCACGATCCTCATCTTCCTCTCGTTCTACGGCTTCAACGCCAAGCAGCACCTGGAGGGCCAGTCGTTCGTGCGGCTCGGCGAGGCGCAGTTCGACCCGACCGTCTCCGTCTGGGACGACGCCACCGACCCGCGTGCGATCGCGCTGCCGTTCGACGCGGAGGGCACGCCGAAGCAGCGGCTCGACCTCGTCACGAACGGGACGTCGACGGCCCTCGCCCACGACCGCCGCACGGCGGCGCGGTCGGACACGGCCTCCACGGGTCACGCCCTCCACGGCGGCGAGTCGATGGGCCCCGTCCCGCTGAACCTCTTCCTCGGCCGAGGGGACGCCAGCGGCGACGAGCTCATCGCCGAGGTGGAGCGTGGCATCCTCGTGACCACGTTCAACTACTGCCGCGCCCTCGACCCGAAGACCCAGGTCGTGACCGGCCTCACCCGCAACGGCACCTTCCTCGTCGAGGGGGGCGAGATCGGCAAGCCGCTCACGAACCTGCGCTTCACGCAGAGCTTCGTGGAGGCGCTCAGCGGAGGTCGCGTGCTCGGACTCGGCTCCGACGCCCGCTTCGCCGACAGCGAGCTCGGCCCGGGGATGGTGCACACCCCGTCGATCCGCCTCGCCGAGTGGAACTTCACCGGCGGCGCGCAGGGATGACCACCCCGACGTCGTGTGCGCATCTATCCCCGGCAGGTGAGTACAGATGCGCACGCAACGGTTGGAGGGGGGTGTGAGCGGGCGGTCGGTCGCGGTCGACGGCGGGGCGCTCGGGCTCGAGGACGTCGTCGCCGTCGCCGACGGCGGCGCCGAGGCGACGCTCACCGCCGAGGCGGCCGGGCGCATGGCCGCCTCACGGCAGGTCGTCCGCGACGCGGTCGACGGCGACCGCATCATCTACGGGGTCACGACCGGCTTCGGGGCGCTCGCCGACACCCACATCTCGCGCGAGAAGCTCGAGACGCTGCAGCTCTCGCTCCTGCGCAGCCACGCGGCCGGGGTCGGCCCCCCGCTGCCGCGCCGCATGGTCCGGGCCCTCCTTCTCCTCCGCGCCCGAACCCTCGCCCAGGGCCACTCCGGCGTCCGCCCCGACGTCGCCGAGCGGCTCCTCGAGCTGCTGCGCCGCGACCTCCTGCCGGTCGTGCCCGAGAAGGGCTCCGTCGGGGCGTCGGGGGACCTCGCCCCCTTCGCGCACCTCGCGCTCCCGCTCGTGGGGGAGGGGGAGCTCGACGACGGCGAGGAGCGCGGCCCGGCGGCCACGATCCTCCGCAAGCACGGGCTCGAGCCCCTGTCGCTCGGCCCGAAGGAGGGCCTCAGCCTGCTGAACGGCACCGAGGGGATGCTCGCCTACGGCGTCCTCGGCCTCGACCTCGCGCGTCGCCTCGCCCGCACCGCCGACGTCGCCTGCGCGCTCTCGGTCGAGGCCCTGCTCGCGACCGACCTCCCGTTCCGGGAGGCGATCCACCGCCTGCGGCCGCACCCCGGGCAGCTCGCCTCGGCCGCGAACCTCGCCCGGCTCCTCGCCGGCTCCGCGATCGTCGCGAGCCACCGCGAATCGACGCACGCGGTCCAGGACGCGTACAGCCTGCGGTGCGCCCCGCAGGTGCACGGCGCCGTCCGCGACGTCCTCGCGCACGCCGAGGGGGTGTTCACCACCGAGATCGGATCGGTGGTCGACAACCCGATCGTCTTCCCCGACACCGGCGAGGTCGTGTCCGGCGGGAACTTCCACGGCCAGCCGCTCGCGTTCGCGCTCGACTTCATGACGATCGCGACGAGCGGGCTCGGCTCGATCTCCGAGCGGCGCACCGACCGCATCCTCGATCCCCAGCGTTCCGCCGGCCTGCCTCCCTTCCTGTCCCCCGATCCCGGCGTGAACAGCGGCTACATGCTCTCGCAGTACACGGCCGCGGCGCTCGTCGCCGAGAACCGCGTGCTCTCCCATCCCGCCAGCGTGGACTCGGTCCCCACGTCGGGAAGCCAGGAGGACCACGTGTCGATGGGGTGGGGAGCGGGGCGCAAGCTGCATGAGGTCCTCGACAACACCCTGCGCATCCTCGCGGTGGAGGTGCTGTGCGCGGTGGAGGGGATCGGTCGCCGTTCCCCGCTCGCGCCCGCGCCCGCCACCCGCGCGGCCGTCGACGCGGTGCGCACGGTCGTGCCGCCGCTCGAGACCGACCGCGTGGTCGCCACCGACATCGACCTCGTGGCGGCCCTCATCGCCGACGGCAGGCTCCTCCATGCCGTCGAGGACGCGCTCGGCGCCCTCGACTGACGAGTTCGAACCGGCGACGCCGAGCGCCGGCAGGTGGGGCTCGACCACGCGGCGGTGACCCGGAGCCGGTCCAACGACTACTTTGGACGGAACAGGACCGGATGCGGCGCGGGAGGCGTGCATGGCTCAGGCGATCGAGGACCTGCTGCGGGAGGGGCGGACGTTCGCTCCCCCGGAGGCCTTCCAGGGGGAGGCTCTGACCAGCGATCGTTCGTTGTACGAGGCCGCGGAGAAGGATCGGCTGGGCTTCTGGGCGCATCAGGCCCGGGAGCTGGTCACGTGGTTCGAGGACTTCGACACCGTGCTGGAGTGGGACCTGCCGTACGCGAAGTGGTTCGTGGGCGGCAAGTTGAACGTGTCGTACAACTGCCTGGATCGCCATGTCGAGGCCGGCCGGGGCGATCGGGTGGCGTTCCGGTGGGAGGGCGAGCCGGGCGACACGCGGACGATCACCTACGAGGGCCTGCTGGAGGAGGTGCAGCGGTTCGCGAACGTCCTGAAGTCGCTGGGGGTCGGCAAGGGCGACCGTGTGGCGATCTACATGCCGATGGTGGCCCAGCTGCCGGTCGCGATGCTGGCGTGTGCGCGCATCGGCGCGCCGCACTCGGTCGTGTTCGGCGGGTTCTCGGCGGCTTCGCTGCGCGACCGGATCATCGACGCCGAGGCGAAGCTGCTCGTCACCGCGGACGGGGCGTGGCGGCGCGGCGACGTCGTGGACCTGAAGGCGATGGCGGACGAGGCCGTCGCCGACACTCCGTCGATCGAGCACGTCATCGTCGTGCGCCGGACCGAGAACGACGTGGAGATGAAGGAGGGCCGCGACCACTGGTACCGCGACCTCATGAAGGAGGCGGACGCCGACTGTCCGCCCGAGCCGATGGACGCGGAGGACCTGCTGTACCTGCTCTACACGTCGGGGACCACCGGCGAGCCGAAGGGGATCATGCACACGACCGGGGGCTACCTGGTCCAGTGCGCCTACACCCACCGCTACGTCTTCGACCTGCACCCCGAGACCGACGTGTTCTGGTGCACCGCCGACATCGGCTGGGTGACCGGTCACTCCTACATCGTCTACGGACCGCTGGCGAACGGGGCGACCTCGGTCATGTACGAGGGCGCACCGAACTACCCCGGCCAGGACCGGCTGTGGGAGCTGATCGACAAGCACGACGTGTCGATCTTCTACACCGCCCCGACCGCGATCCGCGCGTTCATGAAGTGGGGCGACGAGCACCCCCAGAAGCACGACCTGTCGAGCCTGCGGCTCCTGGGCACGGTCGGTGAGCCGATCAACCCCGAGGCGTGGGTGTGGTACTGGCGGGTGATCGGCGGGGAGCGCTGCCCGGTGGTCGACACGTGGTGGCAGACCGAGACCGGCGCGATCATGATCAGCCCCCTGCCCGGCGTCACCACGTTGAAGCCCGGCTCGGCGACGGTCCCTCTGCCGGGGATCTCGGCCGAGGTGGTCGACGACGACGGCAAGACCGTGGAGCCTCCGGGCGGCGGCTACCTCACGCTGACCGAGCCGTGGCCGTCGATGCTGCGCGGCATCTGGGGCGATCCCGAGCGCTACACCGACACCTACTGGAGCCGGTTCGAGGGGCGCTACTTCGCCGGCGACGGCGCGAAGCGCGACGACGACGGCTACTTCTGGCTGCTCGGCCGCGTGGACGACGTCATGAACGTGTCGGGGCACCGCATCTCGACCGCGGAGGTCGAGTCCGCGCTCGTCAGCCACCCCGCGGTCGCCGAGGCGGCGGTGATCGGCCGCGCCGACCCCGACACGGGCCAGGCCATCGCGGCGTTCGTGAGCCTGCGCGGGGGACGTGAGGCATCCGACGAGCTCGTCGACGAGCTGCGTGAGCACGTCGCGAAGGAGATCGGCAAGATCGCTCGACCGAAGACGCTGCTGTTCACCGACGACCTGCCCAAGACCCGCTCCGGCAAGATCATGCGCCGCCTGCTGAAGGACATCGCACAGGACGAGCAGCTCGGCGACACCACCACCCTCGCCGACGCGAGCGTCGTCGAGGACATCAAGCAGCGCTACCTGTCGGAGCGGCCAACCGACGAGGAGTGACCGTGGACGCGTCAGAGGTGCTCGGCGGCGTACGCGACGCGATCACCGTACGCCGCGTGTTCGGCGACCCGATCGAGCGCGACGGTGCGCTCATCGTCCCGGTGGCGCACGTCCGCGGCGGGGGCGGTGGCGGCGACGACGGCATGAGCCGCGACGGCAAGCCCTCCCCCGCCGGAGGCGGCGGCTTCGACGACGGCATGAGCCGCGACGGCAAGCCCTCCCCCGCCGGAGGCGGCGGCTTCGGCATCGACGCGAGGCCGGTCGGCGCGTACGTGATCAGGGACGGGTCGGTGCGGTTCGAGCCGGCGATCGACCTCACCCGGATCATCGTCGGCGGCCAGCTGGTCGCGATCGTCGCGCTGCTGGTCCTCCGCACGATCCTCCGCCGGCGGTCGTGACGAGAAGGCGTCACTCCTGGATCTCGCCGGGGCAGTTGCCGAGGAGGAAGACGTCCGAGTTGCGCTGGAGCCACTCGTCGGTGAACGGCTCGCCGACCGTGCTGCGTGACATCCCGGAGCCCATGTACCCCGCGAACGCTTCGGCAAAGTCCTCGGCGACCGAGTCGTAGTCGTGCGGCGCCTCGCTGTGGTCCGGCACGTCCGGGCCGAGGCCGGGGCGCTCGCGCCACACGTCGAGCAGTTCCGAGCAGCGCTGGTGGATGGCATGCGCGACCTCGTGAGCGAACGTCTGCCGCAGCAGCGGGCCGGTCATGTCCGGGCTGAGGCAGAGGGTGATGGTTTCGTCCTCCGGCGACGTCGCACCGCGGCGCCAGTCGTCCACCGGCCGCGTCAGCACCACCTCGTACTCGAGCGTGAGCCGCGGGTACGGCAGACGTTCGAGTACGTCGACCGCCTGGGCGCACAGGCTCGTGAAGGTGCGGCAATCGACCCGCTCGCTGATGTCGCCGGGCCCGCTCGCGTCGTCGTTCCGACCGACGTCGGCGAAGGCTGCCACCGCGCTCGCGAGGCCGAGCACGAACGCGGCGAGCAGCGCAACGGCCGTCACCGTCCAGGACTGCGTCGAGGCATCCATTGCCTCAAGGTGAGCGACCCGTCCGGACCGTGTCGTGGCCCGGTGCGGCCGAGGGGACGTAGTGGAGGGACGTGACTGCCCGAAGGGCCGGGTCAGGCCGCCGGAGTCAGGAGTCCTCGACCACCACGAGCACGGTGCCGGCGTCGACCTGATCGCCTGCGGCGACCCGCACCTCGGCGACGGTGCCGTCCTGCGGCGCGGTGATGCGGTGCTCCATCTTCATCGCTTCGACGACCACGAGAAGGGCGCCAGCGACCACCCCGTCGCCCTCCGACACCGCCACCTCGACCACCGAGCCCGGCATCGGCGCCAGGGTCGCCCCCGACACGGCCTCGAGCCCAGCGTGTGGGAACCGCGGCACCTCCGAGAGCGTCACCTGACCCGCGGGGGTCAGGACGTGGCACTCACGGGACGCGGTCGCGGGGTCGTCGGCCGTCGAGAGCACCGGCCGGAAGCGGCGGCCATCCACCTCCAGCTCGTCGCCGAAGCGTCGCACCGCGACCGGCTCCCCGTCGACGCGCACCGCCCAGGACCCGCCGCGCTCGCGTCGGTAGTGGACCTCGACGGTCCGACCGGCCTCGCCGGCCCCTGCCGTGAACCGCACCCGCTGGTCGTGGCCGCGGCTGTTGCGCCAGCCGGAGGGGATCGTCCGCAGGACGGCAGCCTCGGAGCGGCGCTCCCGCTCCCCGGCGAGGGCCGCCGCGACCGCGCCCATGCGGACGGCGTCCCCGGTCGGGGGGAACTCGCGCCGCCCCGCCGGAAAGCGCTCGTCGAGGAAGGCCGTCGTCGTGTCCCCGGCGAGGAACGTCCCGTCGCGGAGGATCGCGGCGAGCAGCGCCCGGTTCGTCTCGACGCCGTGGACCACGGTCGTGTCGAGGGCGCGGGCGAGCAGCCTGGCGGCCTCCTCCCGGGTGTCGCCCCGGGCGATGACCTTCGCGAGGAGCGGGTCGTAGTGCGGCGAGACGATGCTCCCGGTCGCGACGCCGGCGTCCCAGCGCACGCCGGGGAGACTCCCCGGGGAGAACGTGTGGAGCGTCCCGGTGGCCGGCAGGTGGTCGTTCGCGGGGTCCTCGGCGTAGAGGCGCACCTCGATCGCATGGCCGCGCTGGACGAGGTCGTCCTGGGCGAACGGGAGCGGCTCCCCCTGCGCGATGAGCAGCTGCAGCCGCACGAGGTCGATCCCGGCCCAGCCCGCTCCGGGGCCGCCGGCACTGCCATCCGCGGGGCGGATCCCCGCGGTGAGCTCGGTGACCGGGTGCTCGACCTGGAGGCGGGTGTTCACCTCGAGGAACGCGAACTCCCCGTCGGGGGCGAGCACGAACTCGACCGTGCCGGCGTTCGCATAGCCGATCGCGCGGCCGGCGGCGACCGCGGCGTCGCCCATCGCCTTGCGCAGCTGCGGGGTGAGGGCGGTCGACGGCGCCTCCTCGACGACCTTCTGGTGGCGGCGCTGAACCGAGCACTCCCGCTCGAAGAGGTGGACGACGTTGCCGTGGCCGTCGCCGAGGATCTGGATCTCGCCGTGGCGCGGGCGCTCCACGACCCGCTCCAGGAC
>JBOHEE010000359.1:0-9225 GCA_050700895.1 Nitriliruptorales bacterium
GCTCCGTCCTGCGCCTGCCGCGCCCGCCGGCGCGGTCCGCCGACCGGCGCGCGCGCGTCCTCGGGCGGATCCACTCGCCCAAACGCGACCGGCAGGCGATCGCCTTCCACTACGACCTCGGCAACGACTTCTACCGGCTGTTCCTCGGCGAGGACCTCGTCTACTCCTGCGCCTACTTCCTCCGCGCCGACGAGCGCCTCGAGGCCGCGCAGCGACGGAAGCTCGACCTCGTCTGCCGCAAGCTGCGCCTCCAGCCGGGCGAGCGCTTCCTCGACATCGGCTGCGGCTGGGGGTCGCTCGCCATCCACGCCGCGCGCCGCTACGGCGTGCGGGCGCTCGGGGTCACGTTGTCACGGGAGCAGGCCGAGCTCGCCACCGAGCGCGTCAAGGAAGCCGGGTTGGAGGACCGGGTCGAGATCCGGCTCGCCGACTACCGCGAGGTCGACGGTTCGTTCGACGCGGTGGCGTCGGTGGGGATGTTCGAGCACGTCGGACCCGACCGCTACACGGAGTACTTCGGCCGCTGCCACGCCCTGACCGCCGCCGGCGGCCGCTTCCTGAACCACGGCATCACGACCGGGACGCGCGGGGTCGTGGTCGACATGGCGCGGTCCCG
Organism: Nitriliruptorales bacterium; assembly: GCA_050700895.1. Taxonomy (GTDB): domain Bacteria; phylum Actinomycetota; class Nitriliruptoria; order Nitriliruptorales; family JAHWKO01; genus JBOHEE01. The sequence continues at coordinate 617 of JBOHEE010000359.1, forward strand.
GCGACGCACCTTCGTCGGCACCTACGTCTTCCCTGACGGCGGCCTCGCACCGGCCTGGCAGGCGGTGCAGCACACCGAGGCGGCAGGGTTCGAGCTCGTGGACGTCGAGCAGCTGCGGCCGCACTACGCCCTGACGCTGCGGAACTGGGTCAGGCGGCTCGAGACGAACCACGAAGCCGCCGTCGCGGCCGCGAGTCAGATGGACTACCGCATCTGGCGCGCCTACATGGCCGGCTCCGTCGTCGGCTTCGAGTCCGGCGACCTCGGCGTCGTCCAGATCCTCGGTTTCAAACGCGCCGACGTCCCCCTCGGTCGCCGCTGGGCCCTCCCCGGCGACGCGTGACCACTAGTCGGGGGGGCTACGTTCCGCGCAGCCGCGAGAGACTTGCATGGCTGCGCTCCACTCCTCGAGCCCCCCGAACCCCCGCCTATCCCGTGTTGCGGAGGCCGGCGGCGATCCCGTTCATCGTGAGATGGAGCGCGCGGCGCAGGAGCGGTTCGGGGTCGTCGGTCTCGCGGACCCGCGCGAGCAGCGCGACCTGGAGATAGCTGAGCGGGTCGAGGTAGGCGTCGCGCACCGCGAGCGTCCGCTTCAGCACCGGCTGGCCGCCGAGGAGCTCGTCCTGCCCGGTCAGGGCGAGGACCTCGCTCACCGTCCGGTCGTACTCCTCACGGATCGTGCCGAGGAGATTGCGCAGCCCCTCGGGTGCCAGGCGTTCCACGTACCGCGAGGCGATGTCGAGGTCGGTCTTCACGAGGGTCATCTCGACGTTCGACACGAACGTTCGCACGAACGACCACCGCTCGTACATCTCCGCGAGGGTCTCCTCGTGGCCCTCCTTCCGCGCCGCCGCGAGGCCGCTGCCGACCCCGAACCAGCCCGGGATCGTCTGGCGTGACTGCATCCAGCCGAAGACCCAGGGGATCGCCCGGAGGTCCTCGAGTTCGCGGCTGCCGCCCCGGCTCGCGGGGCGCGACCCGATGTTCAGCTCGGCGAGCTCCTCGACCGGCGTGGAACAGCGGAAGTACTCCGCCAGGCCCTCTCTGTCCATGAGCTCCCGGTAGGCACGGTGGGCCGCGTCCGAGACGACGTCCATCGCCTTCTCCCACCGCTCGAGCGCCTCCGGAGGGTTGTGCGGGGTGCGGTGAAGGAGCGAGGCTTCGAGGACTGCCGCGAGCGCGACCTCGAGGTTCTGTCGCGCGAGCCCCGGCAGTTGGTACTTGTCGGAGATCACCTCGCCCTGCTCGGTGATCTTCAGCCGACCGTCGATCGTCCCGGGGGGCTGCGCGAGGATCGCCTCGCCGGTCGGCCCCCCGCCCCTGCCGACGCTGCCGCCGCGCCCGTGGAAGAGCCTCAGCGCGACCCCGTGGCGCTCGGCCACGGTCTGGAGGCGGCGCTGCGCGCGATGCAGCTCCCACTGGGAGGTCGTGATCCCGGCGAGCTTGCTGGAGTCGCTGTAGCCGAGCATCACCTCCTGGATGCCGCCGCGGAGATCGACGAGCCGCCGGTACGACGAGTCGGACAGCAGCGCGTCGAGCATCTCGTGTGCGCGCCGCAAGGCCCCGAGGGTCTCGACGAGGGGCACGAAGCCGATCCGGGCGATGCCCGCGTGGAGGTCGACGAGCCCGGCCTCCCGCGCGAGCACGACCGCAGCGAGGAGGTCGTCGGGCCCCTCGCTGAACGAGACGATGTAGCTCTCGATCGCGCCGGCCCCGAACGTGTCGAGGAGGTCGCGGATCATGGCGAACGTCGCGAGCGTCCGTGCCTCCTCGCCGTCGATCTCGGTCGTCGGCGAGCTCAGCGGCCGCCGGCTCCGGAGCTCTTCGCGCAGGAGCTCGGTCCGCCGGTCGGCGTCGAGAGCCTCGTACGGCGTCTCGAGGTCCCCCGCGCGGCCGAAGAGCGTCGCGAGGACCGCGTGGTGCTTCGCGGTGTGCTCGCGGACGTCCATCGTGGCGAGGTGGAGCCGGAACGCGGCGGCGGTCCGCGTGATCCGCGCGAGGGAACCACGGGCGATGAGCTCACCGTGGTGCGCGAGCAGCGAGTCGTTCATGAGACGCAGGTCCGCGAGGAGCTCGCCGACCTCGGTGTAGTCGACGCCCGGCTCGTGGGGCGTGCGCTGCTCGATGCGGCGCAGCGTGTTCTGGAGACGGGCGTGGACGAATGCGGTCTTGAAGCGATAGGGCTCCTCGGCGTTCAGGCGCTCGAACCGCTCCGCGACCTCGGGGAGTGCAGCGCGGTCGCGGCCGACGCTCGCCTCGAGCTCGGCGCTCACGTCGACGATGCGGCTCGATGCCGACAGGTCAGCGGCGAGCTTCTCCACCGCCTGCACGAGGTCGCGGAGCGCGTGCACGGTCTGCATCCGCAGCACCTCGGCGGTCACCTCGGGCGTGACGTTCGGGTTGCCGTCGCGGTCTCCGCCGACCCAGGTCCCGAAGCGGATCGGGGCGGCGTCGGGGGCGAGCGAGATCCCGATGCGGTCGAGGTCGTGCGCGAGGTCCTCGAACAGGTTCGGGATCACCGAGGCGAACAGCTCGTCGAAGTAGTAGAGCACCGAGCGGGCCTCGTCGGTCGGGTCGGGCCGTTCGCGGCGGAGCTCATCGGTCTGCCAGATGAGGTCGATGATCTCGGCAAGGCGGCGGTCGATCCGCTCGCAGACGGCCCGGGTCGCACGGGGGTCGTTGCGCTCGTCGAGGAGCGCCGCCACCCAGCCGAGCTTCCCGAGGATCGACCGCCGTGCCGCCTCGGTGGGGTGGGCGGTGAAGACCGGCCGCAGCTCGAGGCGCTCCACAACGTCGGCGACGAGATCGCGGGGCAGCTCCGCCTCCGCGAGACGATCGATCGTGGCCCCGAGCCAGCTCCGCTCACCCGCCTCGCGACTGGACAGCTCGTCGAGCCGGTGGGCCTGCTCGGTCACGTTCGCGAGGTGGAAGTAGGTCGAGAAGGCGCGGACGAGGCGGACGATCGTCTCGAGATCGAGCGACTCGAGGAGGTCCTGGAGGGCCTCCGCATCCGCCTCCCCGGCGCGGACCGCCCTGCTGAGCCCGCGGACGTGCTCGACGAGGTCGAGGAGGTCCTGACCCTCCTGGCGGACCAGGGTCTCGCCGAGCAGGATGCCGAGACGCCGGATGTCGCCGCGCAGCGCGGCGTCGCGCTCCTCGGGGGTCCCGCCCGTCCCCGGCACCGTCGTCCTCCCTTCCCGCGCCTGAGCTGCGGCTCAGCGCGTCGCTCCGCGCGCCCACGCTACCCAGCGGCGACCGGACGGAAGGTCCCGAGGGCGAGCGGCGTTGTCTCGGGTGGGACGCCAGCCTGGACCCGACCGACGAGGTGGACGACATGGCACTGACACTGGGGACCGGCCCGTTCGCGAGCCCTCCCGGCGGCGAGTTCAACTTCACGCGCCCCCGCGACCACGTGCTGTACCTCGAGGGCTCCCCGCGTCGCGTGCGCATCGAGTTCAACGGCGGGATCGTCGCCGACTCGACCCAGGTCAAGCTCCTCCACGAGACCGGCCTCCTGCCCGTCTACTACTTCCCGCAGCAGGACGTCCGGATGGACCTGCTCGCGCCGACCGAGAAGCACACGACCTGCCCGGTGAAGGGCGAGGCGTCCTACTTCACGCTGACGGTCGGCGACCGCAGCGCCGCGGACGCGATCTGGACGTACCCGGAGCCGCTCGACGACGCACCGAAGGAGCTCGCCGGGCTCGTCGCCTTCTACTGGAACAAGATGGACGCGTGGTACGAGGAGGACGAGCAGGTCGGCGTCCACCCGCGCGACCCCTACCACCGGGTGGACGCGCTCCGGAGTGCACGGCGCGTCAAGGTCGTCATCGACGGCCAGGTCGTCGCCGAGTCGGAGCGGCCGGTCATGCTCTTCGAGACCGGCCTGCCGCCCCGCTTCTACCTCCCGCCGGAGGACGTCCGCGCGGACGTGCTCGAGGACTCCGACCACCACACCGGGTGCCCGTACAAGGGAACCGCCTCGTACAAGTCGGTGGCGGTGAACGGAACCACCCACGAGAACCTCGTGTGGTACTACCCCGAGCCCGACGAGGGGATCTCGGTCATCACCGGGCGCTACGCCTTCTACAACGAGAAGGTCGACCTCGAGATCGACGGCGAGCCCTTGGACCGCCCGGTCACCCCCTTCTCCTGAGTGCGTCCGTCGCTTCGGCCGGAGTGGCCCTCTCTGGCCCGCGCCTCGCGCGGCCTGTGAACCCGTCGTCTGGCGACGGCTTCCTTCCGAGACACCGCTCGAACCACCGCCTGCAGGAAGCCGTCGCGCCACGACGGGTTCATCGTCAGGCCGCTGCCTCCGCGCGTGTGACCGCTGCGCGGCCTGGGCCGCCTGGGAGCCTGCCGCCCCGCCGTGCGTCAGGCCGCTGCCTCCGCGCGTGTGACCGCTGCGCGGGCGAGGATGTGGTCGACGAGGTCGACGTGGGGATCGCAGCCGAGGATCGCCTCGGCGTCCGCGACGAAGTTCGACAGCGCGTTCACGTCGTAGAAGTACGCCTCGCCGTCGCGAGCGTCGACCAGGTACTCGACCCCACCGACCTCCGCCCCGGACGCCGCGACGATCTCCACCGACCTCGCGCCGAGCTCAGCAGGCACCTCGTAGCGCTCGATCGGGAGGCCGCGGCCCGACACCCCGTCGGCGAGCCCGTCGATGCGGCAGTAGTCGGCCGGGCAGAGGTTGAACGTCCCCGGCTCGAGTCGCAGCTTGATGGCGTAGAGCACCCGCCCGCCGAGGACCTCGACGCGGACGATCTCGTCCCCGGCTGCCGGAAGGTGCTCCTGCACCAGCGCGGTGCCGTCGGGGCCGAGGTCGAGGGTGTCCGCGGCGGCCGCGAGCTCGTCGGGCGAGGCGAACGAGCGGATCCCGGCCCCGCTGCCACCCACGTTCGGCTTGACGACCACCGGGAAGCGCAGCCCCTCGGCGGCCCGTGCCGCGTGGGCGCGGTGCCCGATGACCCGGGCGCGCGGGTAGGCGACGCCGAGGCGCTCGAAGAGGTCGAGCTGCGCCGCCTTCGAGATCTCGTGGCGGAACGCGGTGGCGCCGTTCAGAACGTCGACGCCAGCGGACTCGAGGTGCTCGAGCCAGCGCAGCGTCACCGGGATCGCGTGGCCGTTGCCCCGCGTCCAGGCCGAGGGACTCATCCGGTTCACGACGAGCGCGTAGCCCGGGTCGCGATCGGACGGGTCGACCACGAGGTCCTGGGCGGGCACCGGGACCCAGTGCGACCCCCGGCGGTCGAGCTCGGCGAAGAGCCGCCGGAACCACTCCGGGTGCTCGTAGAGAACGGCGATCGGTCGGGACACGCGACACCTCCGGCCCCGGACGGTATGGATGGCGTCGCCGCGCGCGGCTGCGGAGGGTGCAAACGGTGCGAAATCCCATCCCGGAACCCCTCGGCGGCCGACCCGAGAGTGGTATCGTGGCTTGTCGACAATCCGACAATCTACAACCAGCCAGCCCAGCAAGGAGGTCGATCATGAGCTTCCTCTCCCCCGGTCTGAAGCAGGCCACCGGTGTCGTCGCCGCGCGCGGGGAGGGGGTGCTCCTGTACGACGCCGCGGGCCGCCGCTACCTCGACTTCACGGCAGGGATCGGGGTCGCGAGCACCGGCCACTGCCACCCGAAGGTGGTCGCAGCCGCCACGGCGCAGGCCGGGACGCTGATCCACGGGCAGTACACGACGGTGCTCCACGAACCCCTGCTCACGCTCTCCGAGCGGCTCGTCGAGCGCATGCCCGGCGGCATCGACTCGGTCTTCTACGCGAGCGCCGGGACCGAGGCGGTCGAAGCGGCGGCTCGCCTGGCCAAGCACGCGACCGGGCGCTCGAACGTCATCGCCTTCCAGGGCGGCTTCCACGGGCGCACCGCCGGCTCGGTCTCGCTCACGACCTCGAAGACCGAGTTCAGCGCCGGGCTCCAACCGCTGATGGGAGGGGCCTTCTACGCCCCGTTCCCCTACGCGTACCGCTACGGCTGGGACGAGGAGGCCGCCACGGAGTTCTGCCTGCGCGAGCTGGACTTCCTCCTGGCGACCCAGACGGCCCCCGCGGAGACCGCCGCGGTCGTCGTCGAACCGGTCCTCGGGGAGGGCGGCTACGTGCCCGCTCCCCCCGGCTTCCTCGAGGGGCTTCGCCGGCGGTGCGACGAGCACGGCATGCTCCTCGTGGTCGACGAGGTCCAGACCGGGGTCGGCCGGACCGGCCGCTTCTGGGGCCACGACCACTTCGACGTGGTCCCCGACGTGGTCATCACGGCGAAGGGGCTCGCGAGCGGGTTCCCGCTCTCGGCGTTCGCCGCCCCCCGCGAGCTGATGGAGCGGGCCTGGCCCGGCTCGCAGGGCGGGACCTACGGCGGCAACGCGGTGGCGTGCGCCGCCGCGATCGCCACGCTCGAGGTGATCGACGAGGAGGGGCTCGTCGGACGGGCCGCCGAGCTCGGCTCGCACCTGCTCGACTCGCTGCGCAAGCTCGCCACCGAGCACGGGTCGATCGGCGACGTGCGCGGGCTCGGGCTGTTGGTCGGCGTCGAGTTCGCCAGCGCGGGCAACGACCCCGATCCCGGCACCGCCGCCAGGGTCCAGGCCGAGACGGAGGAGCGCGGCCTCCTCATGCTCCGCTGCGGCACCTACGGCAATGTCGTCCGCTGGATCCCGCCCCTCGTCGTCACCCGCGAGCAGGTCGACGAGGCCCTCGGCATCTTCGCCGACGCCGTCACCGCCGCCGAACGCTGACAGGTCAGCCGGCGGGCTGGAACGAGACGAACCGCAGCTCGGTCATCTCCCGGACCGCGTACGCCGGCCCTTCGCGCGTGTTGCCCGCGTCGCGGACGCCACCGTAGGGCTGCTGGTCGGCGCGGTACGTCGGCACCTCGTTGACGAGCACCCCGCCGAAGTCGAGCTCGCGCACCGCCCGGAGCGCCGTGTCGAGGTTGCTCGTGAACAGACCGACGTGGAGGCCGAACTCGCTGTCGTTGGCGAGGTCGATGGCCTCGTCGAAGTCGTCGTAGGGCAGGACCACGACCACCGGCCCGAACGCCTCGAGCCGGCAGAGGTCGGCGTCCGGCGGCGGTTGGTCGACGACCGCGGGGCGCAGCAGCGCCTCTCCCTCGAGGTCGCCCCCGGCCACGAGCCGACCGCCTCCGGCGACCGCGGCGTCGATCCAGCCGCGGATCCGTGCTGCCGCCTCGGGGGCGATGACCGGACCGACGTCGGTGTCCTCGTCGAGCGGATCGCCGACGCGGATCGCCTCCGCCTCGATCCGAAGTCGCTCCACGAGCGCCTCGTGGACCGAGCGGTGGACGAGGACGCGCTGCGTCGAGATGCAGCTCTGACCCGCGTACGCGTACGCGCTGGCGGCGACCTTGGCGGCGACCGCGTCGGGTTCGACGATGAGAGGCGAGTTCGAGCCGAGCTCGAGGGCGACCCGCTTGCGGGGCGCCCTGGCGGCGATCCCCCAGCCGACCGGGACGCTGCCGGTGAACGTGACCATCGCCGGGACGGGGTGGTCGACGAGCGGCTCGCCGGCCTCCTCGCCCGTCCCGGTCACGACCGAGACCCAGTCTTCGGGCAGGCCCGATTCGACGAGGAGGTCGACGAGGCGGAGCGCGGTCAGCGGTGTCTGGTCCGCCGGCTTCAGCACGACCGGGCAGCCCGCCGCCACCGCGGGTGCGACCTTGTGCGCGACGAGGTTGAGCGGGAAGTTGAAGGGGGAGATCGCCGCCACCACGCCGATCGGCACGCGCAGGACGAGGCCGAGCTTGCCGGCCCCGCTGTCGCTCGCCTCCATCGGCAGCAGCTCGCCCGAGAGCGTCCGCGCCTCGACCGCGGCGAAGGTCAACGTGTCCACGCAGCGGACGACCTCGCTCCGGGCGGTTCGGATCGGCTTGCCGGCCTCGAGCGCGATGGTCCGGGCGAACTCCTCGACGCGATCGCGCAGCTTCGCGGCGGCCACCTCGAGCACGCGGGCCCGGTCGACCTGGGGGAACCCGTCGCGACGCAGCACCTCCGCCGCCCGGGCGCAGGCCGCCTCGACCTCCTCGGAGCCGCAGGCGGGCACCGCGGCGACGACCTCGCCGCTGTAGGGGCTGCTGACCTCCATCCACCGGCCGTTCGTGAACGGGCGGCCCGCGATCCGGGCTGGCACCTGCTCCATGTCGTCTCCTCCGTCAGAGGTCGGGGCGGACGTCGGTGGTCGGATGCGCCCGCTGGTACGCGTGGGCAGCGCGCAGGACGAGCGCGTCGGCGTGCTTCGGGCCGACGATCTGGAGCCCGACGGGCAGGCCGGCGTCGGTGAAGCCGCACGGCACCGAGGCTGCGGGCTGCTGGGTGAGGTTGAACGGGTAGCTGAACGGCGTCCAGCTGGTCCACTCCGGCCGGGGCGACCCGTCGGGCACGTCCTGCCCGGCGGTGAAGGCCGGGATCGGCAGGGTCGGCGTGAGGAGGAGGTCGTGGCGCTCGTGGAAGCGGGACATGGCCACGCCGAGGGCGTCGCGCTGCGCGACCGCTTCGAGGTAGCTGCCGGCGGTGTGGGCCGCCCCCTCCGCCGCGATCTGCAGCAGCCCCGGATCCATGCCCGAGCGTTGCTCGGCGGTGAAG
>JBOHEE010000360.1:0-4929 GCA_050700895.1 Nitriliruptorales bacterium
GCCGGGTCCTGCGAGAGCAGGGCCCGGCCGCTTCCGATTGCGCCGGGAAGGCTTGGATAGACTCCGCCCACGTCCTCCCCTTCTCCTTCGGAGGTCCACGCTGGCGTCGCACGACCGTTCCGGGAGCCTGCGCCGGTACCTCCTCGGTCGGCTCGCCTTCGCCCCGGTCTTCCTCTTCCTCCTGCTGACCCTGCTGTTCATCCTCCTTCGCGTCATGCCGGGGGACCCGGTGTCGGCGGCGCTCGGGGACCGCATCTCGGAAGCCCAGCTGGAGGCGCGACGGGAGGCCGCCGGGCTCAACGACCCGATCGTCGTCCAGTACGGCCGCTACCTCGCCGGCGTGGTCACGGGCAACCTCGGGACGCCGGTCACCGACCCCCGCACCGTCACGCAGATCGTGTTCGACCTGTTCCCCGCGACGTTCGAGCTCACGATGTTCGCGATGCTCGTCGCGGTGATGGTCGGCGTGGTCGTGGGTGCGTTCGGGGCCCGCCACCGTGACACCCCGCTGGACGCGGGCGGCCGGCTCTTCGGCATCCTCATCTACGCGGCGCCGGTCTTCTGGCTCGGGATCCTCGCGCAGCTGCTCTTCGCGAACCGCTGGCGACTGCTGCCGAGCGGCAACCGAATCAGCGCGCGCATCAGCTTCGACGACCCGACCGGCTTCTACCTGCTCGACGCCGTCCTCACCCGGGACATGACCTTCTTCGTCGACGCGCTGGAGCACCTCGTCCTGCCCGGGATGACCCTCGGGCTCGTCATCAGCGGCGTCTTCATCCGCATGGTCCGGGTGAACATGCTCCAGACCCTGCGCGCCGACTACGTCGAGGCCGCGCACGCGCGGGGTGTCGCGGACCGCCGGGTCCTCTTCCGTCACGCGTTTCGCAACGCGCTCGTCCCGGTCGTCACGATCATGGGCCTCCAGTTCGCGTTGCTGCTCGGCGGGGCGATCCTCACCGAGACGACCTTCTCGTGGCCCGGCCTCGGACAGGGACTCGTCGAGTTCATCAATACCCGGGACTACGCCGCGGTCCAGGGCATCGTGACCTTCTTCGCGCTCCTCGTCGTCGTCGTCAGCGTGCTCATCGACCTCGTCAACGGGGTCATCGACCCACGGGTGCGCTACTGATGGCGGGGGCCGACGTCAAAACGCCAGCGACCGCGCAGGCGGCCACGCGCCGCGGCGCTGTCCGGGCGCGCGTCGAGCACGCGCTGCGCCCCTGGCGCCGGGCGAACCCGATGGCCCGCTGGCTCGTCATCGTCGGGGCTGCCATCACGCTCAGCTTCGCCTTCCTCGCCGCATTCCCCGGGGTCGTCGCGCCCTACGACGAGGCGCAGTACCGCTTCGTCGAGGGCACGAGCGACGACCCCGCGCAGGTCGAGGGCCAGTGCGGTGCCGACTTCGAATGCATCCAGATCCCGCGCCGCATCGGGCCCGACGAGGGCTTCCCGTTCGGTACGACCTCGGCCCGGCTCGACGTCTTCTCGCGCGTCGTCCAGGGCGCCGAGGTCGCGTTCGCCATCGTGCTGCTCTCCACCGCCCTCGCGATGGGGATCGGCGTCCCGCTCGGGCTCTTCTCCGGCTATCGCGGAGGGAAGCTCGACCGGGTCCTCGTCACGCTGATGGACGCCGTCTACGTCATCCCCGGTCTGCTGCTCGCGATCATCGTGGCGTTCGTGCTCCAGCGGCACTTCGCCCCGGGGCTCGCCTCCGCGGCCGTCGCTGTCGGCGTGGTCTACATCCCGCAGTACTACCGCGTCCTCCGCAACCACACCCTGTCGGTGCGGGAGGAACCCTTCGTCGAGGCGGCCCGCTCCATGGGCGCGAAGCCGCGCACGGTCATCGGCCGCTACGTCTTCTTCAACGTCGTCCAGAGCGTGCCGGTCATCTTCACCCTGAACGCCGCCGACGCGGTGCTCACCCTCGCCGGGCTCGGGTTCCTCGGCTACGGGGTGCCGTTCCCGCAGGCCGAGTGGGGGCTCGACGTCTCGCGCGCCCTCACCGACGTCGTCTCCGGGTTCTGGTGGACCGCGTTCTGGCCCGGCCTCGCGATCATGCTTCTCGTGACCGGGCTGACCCTCGTCGGCGAGGGCCTGAACGACATCATCAACCCGCTCCTCCGCGTGAAGGGCTACCGCGGCCGCGTGCCGCGTCGCGACGAGCCCACGCCCGAGGCCGAGGCCGCGACCGAGACCACCGGGTCCGAGACGCTGAAGCGGGAGACGGCATGAGCAGCCGCTCAAGTAGCGTGAGCGGCAGCGGCCCTGGCATGAGCCGGTCGGCGCAGGCAGGGGTGTGGACGCCGGGGACGCCGATCCTCGAGGTCCGCGACCTCCACGTCTCCTACGGCACCCCGCGCGGCCCGCTCGGCGCCGTCGACGGGGTCGACTTCGACCTGCATGCGGGCGAGAGCCTCGGGCTCGTCGGCGAGTCCGGCTGCGGCAAGTCGACCCTCGGGCGCGGCCTCATGTCGCTCCTGCCGCCCGGCGGTGCGGTGTCCGGCAGCGTGCGGCTGAAGGGCGAGGAACTGCTCGGCGCCGGTGCTCGCCGCCTACGCCGCGCCCGCGGCGAGGACCTCGCGCTGGTCTTCCAGGAGCCGATGACCCGGCTGAACCCGGTCATGCGCGTCTCGGGGCACTTCATCGAGACGATCCGGGCACACCGCCCCGACGTCTCGAAGGAGCGGGCGCTCCAGATGGGCCGCGAGGCGCTCGCACAGATGGGCATCCCGCCGACCCGGATCGGCAACTACCCGCACGAGTTCTCGGGTGGCATGCGGCAGCGGATCATGATCGCGCTCGGGATCGTCCTGCGGCCGGCGGTCATCATCGCCGACGAGCCCACCACCGCCCTCGACGTCATCGTCGAGGCACAGATCCTCGACCTGCTCGACCGCATGCGCGCCGACGAGCAGGTCGGGCTCGTCCTCATCACCCACAACCTCGGGATCGTCGCCGAGACGTGCGACCGGGTCGCGGTCATGTACGCGGGACGCATCGTCGAGATCGGCCCGATCGACCAGGTCTTCATCGACCCCAGGCACCCCTACACCCAGGGGCTGCTCCGGTCGGTCATCTCGCTCGACACGACCGAGCTGTCGTCGATCGACGGGACCCCGCCCGACCTCGTCGACCCGCCGAGGGGATGCCGCTTCGAGCCGCGCTGCCCGGTGGCCTTCGGCGACTGCCCGGTGGTCGACCCGGTGCTCGGGCAGGTCGCCCCCGGCCAGCGGGCGGCCTGCCTGCTTCACGATGCCGCCTATCCCCGCGGCCGGAGCGTCGCCTCGTGACCGCCGCCGAGACCGTGCTCGAGGTCCGCGACCTCCACACGCACTTCGAGGTCGGTGGCGGGCTGCTCACCCGGGGGGCCGCGGTCGTGCGCGCCGTCGACGGCGTGAGCTTCGACGTGAAGCGGGGCGAGATCTTCGGCCTCGTCGGCGAGTCCGGCTCGGGCAAGACGACGCTCGGCCGCACCATCCTCGGGCTCATCGCCGCGACGTCCGGTGAGATCCTCTGGAAGGGCCGCGACCTCGCCCAGCTCGCCGAGCGGGAGCTGCGGCCGCTGCGGCGCCGTCTCGCGATGATCTTCCAGGACCCAAACGCTTCCCTGAACCCGGCGATGACCGTCGGGCAGGGCGTCGGCCACCCCCTGCGCATCCACGGCATCACCTCGAACCGGGCCGAGACCCGCCGGCGCACCGCGGAGATGCTCGAGCGCTGCGGCCTCGCCCCCGCCGACCGCTTCCTCGACACCTACCCCGAGGACCTGTCCGGCGGTCAGAAGCAGCGCGCGGTGATCGCCCGGGCGCTCATCACCGAGCCCGAGCTGGTCGTCGCCGACGAACCCGTGGCCGCCCTCGACATGAGCGTGCGCGCGAAGGTCCTCGAGCTCATGCTGGACCTCCAGAAGGACCTCGGGCTCACCTACCTCTACATCACCCACGACCTCGCGTCCGGGAAGTTCCTCTGCGACCGCATCGGCATCCTCTACCTGGGCCAGATGGTCGAGTGGGGCCCGAGCGACGCGGTCTACGACGACCCGCAGCACCCCTACACGCAGGCCCTGCTCGACGCGATCCCGCTTCCCGACCCGGCGCGACGCGACCGCGACCGGCAGCTGCCGCGCGGCGAGATCCCCGACGCGGTGTACCCACCCGCCGGCTGCCGCTTCCACCCGCGCTGCCCGCAGGCCTTCGAGGTCTGCGGCTGGGAGGGACGCGACCTCGTCGACGCGCTCGAAGAGCGGTGGACCCAGGTCGACGAGGACACGTTCGAGCGCGAGCTCGGTCTCGTCGGAACCCTCGGGGACGCCGAGGTCGACCGCACCGAGGTCCGGTTCGCTGCCGCCGAGCGCGCCGGCGACCTCGCGTCGTGGCTGCGGGCGCACAGCCAGGAGCTGCCGACGAGCGTCGCGTCCGCGATCACCGACATCAGCACGGAGAACGGCGCCGTCGTGGTCCGCTTCGGCGCCGGCCCCGAGCCGGGCCTCCAGACGGTCGCGGGCAGACAAGTCGCCTGCCACCTACACGGCGTCGTCGTGCGCCCCGACCGCGACCACGTCGGCGACCCAACGCAGCTCAGCTGACCCGGACGGGCCCGAGGCCCCGCCCCGAACGCGCGATGCCGACGAGCAGGGCCCCACGCAACACGACCGCGGAGCAGACGGGGCCGGTCTCCCGACCCCGTCCATCCGGACGCGCGACCGCCGTAAGGAGCGGCTGCGGTCGACCGTAACGACAGGTAGGCGGGGAGCTCCTCCTCGTAGCGACCGGGGACTTCGTGGGTGGAAGCCGAATTTCGTGGAGGGGCTATCCAGATGAGTTCGGTAGCCTCTACATGTTGTGGCCGCGGCCAAATCGCCCAAAGCGGGCATCCACTACCCGCGTGACTGGGACGAGCTCAGTCTCTGGTTCCCTGACGACGCTGCGT
>JBOHEE010000361.1:0-7474 GCA_050700895.1 Nitriliruptorales bacterium
CCACCGACGCTGAGGTCAGCGCTCGCCGTCGCCTTCAGCTGCCCGTAGAGGTACGTGCCGACCGGCCGTTCGAGCTCGTTGACGAACGCGTGCACCTCCTCGTTCGGCGCCGCCCAGTCGAACCTGCCCGCCGCGTCCTCGATGTAGCCGTCGAGCGACGTGGTCGCCATGTACTTCAGCTTCGCCACGGCAGGCCTCCTCACGCGGCCGGAGCGTAGGTCGCCAGGATCGCGCCCGTGCTCGTGATCCGCCCGTCGACGAGCCGCAGGGCCCGCAGCGAGCCGTCATGGGGGAAGACGCGCTTGCCGCCGCCGAGCACGAGCGGATCGATCATCAGCCGGAACTCGTCCACCAGGTCGTGCTCGACCAGCGTGCGCACCAGCTCCGTGCTGCCGATGACGTGCAGCTCGCCGTCGCCGTCGCCGTCTTCCTTGAGCGCCGCCACCGCGGCGGCGACGTCGCCCTCGAGCAGCGTCGAGTTCTGCCATCCGAGCGGGTCGCTGAGCGTGGTCGACGCCACGTACTTCGGCTTGCGGTTCAACGGCTCCGCGATCACCTGCTCCTCCTCGGACGCGTCCGGCCAGTAGCCGGCGAAGATCTCGTAGGTGCGGCGCCCGAGCAGGAAGCCGCCCGCCTCGACGATGCTCCGCAGCACCCATTGCTGCGCGACCTCGTCCTCCATGTACCGCAGGTGCCAGCCGCCGTGGGCGAAGCCGCCGCTCGTGTCCTCGTCGGCGGCACCGGGCGCCTGGGCGACGCCGTCGAGGCTCAGGAACTCGTTGACGATGACCTTGCGCATCCGCTTCTCCTTGGGTCGTTCGATCGCTCTGACGGTGCAGACCGGGCCGCGCCACGCAAGTCATCGGTCGGGCTGGTTGTCCGCACTATCGTGCCCAAGCTGGGGTGGGCGGGCGGCCGGCGGTCGTCGACTCGACGATGTGTTCAGAGGATGGTGTCTCGATGAGCGAAGAAAACCACGGCTCGGGCGTTCCACGACGCCGGTGGCATCGATGACTGGCGGGTTCTCTTCTGGGGCGCGTACGCCTACTACCGCACCGGGTCGTTCGGGGAGGGCGCGAGTTTGGTCGCAGCGATCGCCGAGGCCGCGGAAGCCCTCGGTCACTTCCCCGACGTCGACCTTCGCCCCGAGGGGGTGACGATTCGCACCTTCTCAGGCGAGGACGGCGCGCTGAGCGAACGCGATGTCGAGTTGGCCCGGCGGGTTTCTGCGGCGGCCCGGGAGCTCGGGCTCGAGTCCGAACCATCGCAGGTGCAGAGCGTTGGCATCGCCGTCGCTCAGGACGCCGGCGCCGATGTCCGGCCTTTCTGGGCCGCCGCCTTCGGCTACAAGCACCTCGGCGACGAGGATGCGATCGACCCGCACCGGCGCAACCCGCACCTGTGGTTCCACGAGCTCGAGCCGCCCAAGCCCGGCCGCGGTCGTGTCCACGTCGACATCAGTGTGCCTGCCGATCAGGCCGAGGGTCGGGTCGCGGCCGCCCTCGCTGCGGGCGGTCGGATCGCCGACGACTCACACGCGCCAAAGTGGTGGACGCTTGCGTCCCCCGACAACCACGGCGTCGACATCGCCGCGTGGCCGGACTTCGAGGACGACGACAGCTGAGCGAACGCCCCCGGCCCCACCTCCTACGAGGGCTTGACAGCGGCCCGGCGCGGGGCGCATACTCAACCTCTCGGTTTATCAACTCGTAGGTTGAACACAGATGGCGGACGATCAGCTCAGCCAGACCTTCGCAGCGCTCGCCGACCCGACCCGTCGGGCGATCCTCGCCCGACTGGCAGAGGGCGAGGCGGCGGTCAACGAGCTCGCCGCCCCGTTCGACATCAGCCTCCAGGCCGTCTCCAAGCACCTGAAGGTGCTGGAGCGCACCGGGTTGATCAGCCGCAGCCGCGAGGCGCAATGGCGGCCGTGCCGCCTCGAGGTCAAACCCCTCGACGACGCCTCCGACTGGATCGAGCGCTACCGGGAGGGCTGGCGCGACCGGTTCGACCGGCTCGATCAGGAGATCCAGAAGATCCAGCGCACACGAAAAGGAGCGCAGCCATGAGCGACACCGAGTTCATCATCGAGCCGGGACGGCAAGACGTCGTCATGAGGCGCGTGTTCGACGCGCCGCCCGAGGTCGTCTTCAAGGCGATCACGGACCCCGACCTCGTGCCCAACTGGTGGGGGCCACGGGAGTACACGACCGTGGTCGACCGCCACGAGCCGCGGCACGGCGGGCTGTGGCGGTTCGTCAGCCGCGGCGACGACGGCAGCGAGTTCGCCTTCCGGGGCGTCTTCCACGACGTCATCGAGCCGGAGCGCATCGCGTGGACGTTCGAGTTCGAGGGGGCGCCTGGCGCCATCTCGCTCGAGACGCTCACCCTCGAGGAGGTCGACGGCAAGACCCGCTACGCGGCGGTGTCCGTCCACGAGTCGGTCGAGGCGCGCGACGCCGTGGTCGCGTCCGGGATGAAGGACGGCGCGAGCGAGTCGATGGACCGCCTCGCCGAGGTGGTCGAGGGCCTGCGCTGACACCTCCACCACGACGCCCGAAGGACATCGCCGACCTTGGCCGCACTCGAAGAGTGACGTCGCTGCGGTCGATCAGGAGGCCCCGGCCGGGCCGGGTCCGGGCCGGGGTCTCCTCCTTCGGCGACGTCTTGGAGGCGTGCGAGGTAGTGGGTCCAGCCGGCGACGTGTGCGGGGGCCTCGGAGGCAGGCAGGTCGCGGTGGGTCAGGCGGACGAGGGTCCCCTGCCCCGCCGGCTCGAGCTCGATCTCGACGATCGTCGACCCCGGCGCGATGTCGGGCTGGTCGATCCACCCCCAGGTGAACACCACCCGGCGGTGCGGCACGAGCTCGACGAACTCGCCCCGGGCGGTCTGCCCGGTGCCCATCTCCATGCGAAAGATCCCGCCGGGCTGCGCGTCGAGGCTCGCGGCGACCCCCTGCCAACGCGCCCACTTCTCCGACTCGGTGAGGTAGCGGTAGACGGTGGCCGGCGGAGCCTCGATGTGACGCTCCACCTGCACGACGCGCCGGTCAGCCACGAGAGCCGCCCTCCTCCCCGTCCGCCTCGACCGCCTCCGCGAGACGGTCGAGGGTGACCGCCCACATGCCCTCGAGTGCCTCGGCGAGCGGGCCGAGGCCATCGCGGTCGGCCCGGTAGAAGTGGTGGGTCCCCTCCCGCCGCACGCGCACGTAGCCGGCATCGCGCAGGACCGCGAGGTGCTGCGAGACCGCCCCGAACGTCACGTCGAAGTGCGCGGCGATCTCGCCCGCCGGGCGTTCCTCGTCCCACACGAGCCGGAGGATCTCTCTCCGCGTGGGTTCGGCGACGACCTGCCAAGGGTCCATGGATCCTATTTTAGTCATGGTTGAAGTGTCCCGCGCGAACTGCTACGTTTTAGTCACCACTAAACGAGGAGAAACCAGTGGGCGACTACGCCATCCGCATGCAGTTCGACGTCGACGCGGACGACGCCGCCGTGCTCGCAGGGCTGACCACCACGAAGGGCATCGCGAGCTGGTGGTCCGACACGGTCGAGGGCACACCGGAGGAGTCCGGTGGCGAGCTCCGGGTGAGCTTCCCCGACCTCCCCCAGCCGTTCGAGTTCGCGGTCACGCACGACGGTGGCGAGGTGAGCTGGGAGACCGGCGGCTTCCCGCCGTGGTGGCAGGGCACGACGATCCACTGGGAGGTCGGACCTCATCCGGAGCGCGACGGCACGCTGCTGCGGTTCACCCACGACGGGTTCGACCCCGACGCCGACATCATCCCGATCATCACGCCGGCCTGGGCGAAGATCATCTCGCGCCTGAAGGGCTACGCCGAGACCGGGAGGCCGAACCCCTTCGCGACCAACTGACGGCGCCTCTACGTTCGTCGTGCGCGGCTGCGAGGAGGACGACGTTCGGCTTCCTCGCTTGGGCTTGACGGACTCCGACGTACAACCATATAGTTTTACGTATGAGCGTGGCGCTGACCTCCGAACGGGCCGACGAGATCTTCGGCGCGCTCGCCGACGCGACCCGGCGCGACATCCTCCAGCGGGCGATGCGCGGCGATCTCGGCGTGACTGACCTGGCCGCGCACTACCCGATGAGCTTCGCGGCGGTGCAGAAGCATGTCGCCGTCCTGGAACGTGCCGGGCTGGTGCGGAAGCGGACCGACGGCCGTCGGCGTCTGGTCACGACCGACATGGACGGCCTTCGGTCCGTCCGCGCGCTCGTGGACGAGTACGAAGCGCTGTGGCGACACCGTGTCGACCGCATGCAGGACCTCCTCGACGAGATCAACTGACCACCCACCCATCCGACAGGAAACGAGCCATGCCGATCATCGACGTCACCCGGAACAGCGAAGCCCTCGCCCTGGAGATCACGTTGCGGTTCGACGCCTCGGTCGAACGGGTGTGGCGGCTGTGGGAGGACCCCCGCCAGCTCGAACGGTGGTGGGGACCGCCGACCTACCCGGCAACGGTGGTCGATCACGACCTGCGTCCTGGCGGCCACGTCAACTACTACATGACGGGTCCCGAGGGCGACCAGCACAAGGGCTACTGGCGGGTTCGGGAAGTCGAGCCGCCGACCCGCCTCGTCTTCGAAGACGGTTTCGCGGACGACGAGGGCGTGCCGAACGACGAGATGCCCGTGACCGGCAGCGAGGTGACCATCGAACCCGCCGAGGGGTCGGGTACCACGATGCGGATCCACAGCCGGTTTCCCTCCGCGGAGGCCATGCAGCAGCTGCTGGACATGGGCATGGAGGAGGGCATCCGCGAGGCGACGAGCCAGATCGACGCGCTGCTCGCTGAGGACTGACTGAGTGAGGGCTGCGGTCCGCAGTGCGGATCCTCTGGCTGGTCATCGGCGCCCTCTTCATCCTCTTCTTCATCCGACGGACCCGCCGGGTGCCCTGATTCAGCAGGAGCACAGGGGAAGGGCGGCGAACACCGCCGGACCGGCTGTACCCCGAAACGGCGTCTCGACGAGCCCTGGCGCGACCACGTTCACGCGCACGCCGCTGCGGGCGACCTCGCGCGCGATCGCCTTGCTGAAGGCGATGACACCGCCCTTCGCGCCCGAGTAGACCGCCTCCCCGGAGGACCCCGCGGGCCCCGCCTCCGAGGCGACGTTCACGACCACCCCGCTGCCGCGCTCGATCATGTGCCGCAGGACCGCGTGGCAGGTCGCGATCACCCCGCGGAGGTTGATGGCGAGCACCCGGTCCCAGAAGTCCTCGGTCGTCTCCACGAACGGTGAGAAGCGGTCCCAGCCGGCGACGTTCGCGAGTACGTCGACCTCCCCCCACGTCTCGATGACCTCGTCAACCCCGGCCTGGACGCTGGCCCGATCCGCGGCGGTCGTCGTCTACCTACTGAGCCTGTGGGCACTGCATGCCCGGGCGGTGGACCCGCCGGTGTGGAGGTTCAGCCTGCCCGCAGCCGCGGCGGCGGTGCTCGGCGCTGCGTTCACGGCCGTCCCGGTCCTCGTCGTCGGGGTCCTGCTCGCCGTGCTCGTCGCCGTCAAGGCGGGGTTCCGCCTCCGCACCGGCGACGCCGTTCCTGCGGGTCCCACCACGCGGCCTTGAAGAAGGCGCGGGGCCACATCCTTCCGGCCATTGTCCGCCCCTATCGGGCGGCGACGCCGCCGACGTACGGTCGCCGCGGAGTCACGAACGGGCGCGCCCGGCCGTGACCGCGACCTCGCCGTCGCCTTCACCGACCGGGCCCGTCCGCGTCGCTCCACACGATGGGAGCCGGGAGGGGTCCAGATGCCAGTTCTCAACCAGGACGTATGGACGGACAAGCTGTACTCGGGCGGCTGGCGTGACGCGTCGGTGATCCTCGACGTCACCGAGCCGGCCACCGGGGAGGTGCTGACGAGCGTCGGCGAAGCGACGGCGGACGACGTCGCGGAGGCGGTGGAGCGGGCCGAGGCGGCGCAGCGCGAGTGGAAGGCCACGAAGTTCGACGACCGCGCGACGATCCTGCGTCGTGCCGCGGCGATCATCGAGGAGAACGCCGACGAGCTCCGCGACTGGATCGTGCGCGAGACCGGCGGGACGCGGCCGAAGGCGGGGTTCGAGCTCCACGTCGCCACGAGCGAGCTGCACGAGGCGGCCGGGATGCTGTCGGCCCCCTACGGGCAGCTCCTGCCGACCGAGTACGCGGGGCGGCTGAGCTTCACCCGCCGCATCCCCTACGGGATCGTCGGGGTGATCTCGCCGTGGAACTTCCCGCTCATCCTGTCGATCCGCTCGGTCGCGCCGGCGCTCGCGGTCGGCAACGCGGTCGTCTTGAAGCCCGACCCGAACACGCCGGTGGCCGGCGGGTTCCTCATCGCGGCGGCCCTCGAGCAGGCCGGCCTGCCCGACGGCGTCCTCCACGTCCTGCCGGGCGACGCCGAGACCGGCGAGGCGATCGTCGACCACCCGCAGATCCCGATGATCTCGTTCACCGGGTCGACCGAGGTCGGCCGCAAGGTCGGCGAGCGGGCGGGGCGGCGCAACACGCACGTCGCGCTCGAGCTCGGCGGCAACAACGCGCTCATCGTCCTCGAAGACGCCGACATCGACGCGGCGAGCTCCGCCGGGGCGTGGGGCTCGTTCATGCACCAGGGCCAGATCTGCATGACGACCGGCCGCCACCTCGTCCACGAGCGGCTCGTCGGCGACTACCTGTCGATGCTCACGAAGCGGGCGGAGAACCTGCCGATGGGCGACCCGTTCCGCGAGGACGTCGCGATCGGCCCGCTCATCAACGCGACGCAGATGGACCGCGTCGACGGGATCGTGAAGGACAGCGTCTCCGCGGGGGCGCGGCTCGAGACCGGCGGGCGCGGCGACGGGCTCTTCTACCGCCCGACGGTGCTGTCCGCGGTGTCGCCGGCGATGCGCGCCTTCCAGGAGGAGATCTTCGGGCCGGTCGCCCCGATCCTCACCTTCTCCGACGAGGAGGAGGCGATCGCGCTGGCGAACGCGAGCGACTACGGGCTCACCGCCGCGATCCAGACCCGCTCGATGGAGCACGGCCTGCGCGTCGCCGAGCAGATCCGCGCCGGGATGGTGCACATCAACGAC
Organism: Nitriliruptorales bacterium; assembly: GCA_050700895.1. Taxonomy (GTDB): domain Bacteria; phylum Actinomycetota; class Nitriliruptoria; order Nitriliruptorales; family JAHWKO01; genus JBOHEE01. The sequence continues at coordinate 7,092 of JBOHEE010000361.1, forward strand.
TCGACGATCGATGACGAGGCGCACGTGCCGTTCGGCGGGATCGGGGCGTCGGGCAACGGCTCACGGTTCGGCGGGCAGGCGAACTGGGAGGAGTTCACCGTCAGCCAGTGGGTCACGGTCCGCGACCAGCAGCACGAGTTCCCCTTCTAGCGAGGTATGAGGCCCGGCTCGACTCCCGTGTCGCGCGACCATCGCGGCCCGAGAAGCTCCGAGCGGTGATCCCTCCCCGCTGACTTACGCCCCGGCGCGGCGGACCCGGATCACGAGCAGGGCGAGAGCCAGGGCCGCGAGTCCGAGGATCCCCGCGCCGCCGCCGGTCGCCGGAAGGGCCGGCGCCGCAGCGAGCCCACCGCCAGCCGCGGCCGCACCGAACGGCACGGAGG
>JBOHEE010000362.1:0-2349 GCA_050700895.1 Nitriliruptorales bacterium
GACCCGCGCGGCAAGAACCCGGGCGATGTCTGGGCCATCGGTCCAGACACTCGGCCGAAGCGCTTCATTACACCCAGCCGGGTCATGCATTACGCGCCCTTTCCCGAAGACCTCGTCGAGCGGCCAGTTCTCGCCGGGTCACCGCCAGGCGGGGTTGTCCTTGATCCATTCATGGGTTCGGGCACGACGGCGATCGTGGCGCGTCGTCTCGGTCGCCGGTTCCTCGGCATCGAGCTCGTGCCGGACTACGTCAGGCTGAGTTGCGAGCGCCTCCAACTCGCAAGAGGCCGTTCTCGTCGGGTGTTCGTTAGCTGTTCTGTTCGCAGAACAGCGAAGGCGCGAAATCTCGCAGGGACTCGACCAACTACGCCTCTGAGTTTCACCGAATCGGTGAAGGAGGCGGCATGACCGAACTGCTCTCGAAGCGCGAGACCGAAGCGCTACTTCTCGTCGCCTGCTACCGCTTCCTTAGCCTTGGTCAGCTCGAAGAATTCATCCTTGGCGGAAGCCAAACGACGGAACTGTCTCGCCAAGTCATCACCCGACGAATCGTCCAACGGCTGCGGACCAGAGGCCTGCTGGCAGCCACCAGGCGGCTTGTGGGCGGTCCTGGGGGCGGCTCGACCCGGATGGCGTACTACCTGAGCCCTAGCGGCCTGAAGCTCGCGGCCTCGCTCGAACCGGGCCTGCCACCGAAGGAGCCCCGCGCCGGGACGTTTCTCATGCAGCACGCCCTGGCGACGGCCGATGTCGCTTTGGCATTTCGCCGTGCCGCCCGAACGAATGCTGGTCACGAGCTCTTGCAGTGGGAGTGCGACTGGCAGGCGGCGCAGAAGCTGAGACGCTCTGCCGTCGTGCCCGATGCACGCCTCGTCTACGCCACGGCTGACTACGAGGTAGATGCGTTCCTGGAAATCGATCTAGGGAGTGAAGGAACGCGCTTCTTCGGCGGGAAGATCTTTCGCTACCTAGAGCTCTTTCGCAGTGGCGAGTGGCGCGACCAGCTCGCGCTCTGGCCGGTGGTGCTGACCGTCGCGCCGAGCGAATCGCGCGCGGCGGCGGTGGCGCGCAGCACGGAAACCGTCCTTGGGGTGCAGCCGGATCGCGACCGACTGCTCGCTCAAACCGAATTCGCCTTCGCCGCGCTGCCCGCGGTCGTGAGCGATCCGCTCGCAATCGTCTGGCGCATTGCCGGCCGCGACGGCACATACGCCTTGCTCGATGGTCGTCATCTGGAATGAATGGTGGATTGACTGAGGTGGACAGACGCGTCATACTGAATTCAAATGCCCAAGCGCACCCGCATTACCAAGCAGCGGGCCGGGACAGAGCGACTCGGGCCGGTCCTCCACAGGCTACGGACCGAACGGTCCATCTCGGCCAGCGAACTCTCCGAAGAGACGGGTCTCTCCCGTTCTTACCTCAGCTACCTCGAACGAGGCCGCTTCGCCGACGTCGGGATCGACAAGTTCGCTCGGCTGATCCAGGCGATGAGAGTCTCGGCGGACAAGGTTTTAGCGGAAGCGGGCTATCTCCCGCAGATGAAAGAGAATCTGCCGAATCCCAAGACCTATCTCGTCAATCAGTACAAGCTCTCCGGCACGAATCTGCAGACGGCCATAAAGTTCCTCGAATTCCTAGCCCGAGCGGAGAAGCGCCGCCCCCAAACCGAGAGGGAGCAGGCGGTCCGCAAGAAGAAATGAAGCGAGCAGCTATCTACGTCCGCGTTTCCTCGAAAGAGCAGGCGGAAGGTGGCTACTCGATCGAGGCGCAGCAGGGCGCCTGTCGCCGGTTCGTTGCCGAGCGCGGCTGGCTTCTCGCGGGTGAGTACGTCGACCGCGGCGAGTCCGCCAGGACGGCCGACCGTCCCGAATTCCAGCGAATGCTCCGCGAGAACGCGACCGATCCAGCTCACTTCATCGTGGTTCACAAGATTGACCGGCTCGCGCGCAACGTCGAAGACCACGTCCTCGTGCGGGGTCAACTGCGAAAGCAGGGGACGCGCTTGGTCTCCGTGACAGAGGCCATCGACGAGAGTCCGATGGGGCGAATGATGGAAAACATCGCCGCCTCGTTTGCGGAGTGGTACTCAGACAACCTCGGCCAAGAAGTCCGCAAAGGCATGACTCAGAAGGCGCGCAATGGCATCTGGCCATCGACTGCGCCGATCGGCTATCGCAATGTGCGGACCGGGTTAGGGCGCAAGTCGGAGTCAGTCCTCGAAATTGATTCAGAGACTGCACCGCTCGTTCGCGAAGCCTTCGAGCTCTACGCGACTGGTCAGTGGACCCTCACGACGCTTGCGGCGGAGCTAGAGAAGAGAGGACTGCGAACGCGGAACGGCAAACC
>JBOHEE010000363.1:0-1928 GCA_050700895.1 Nitriliruptorales bacterium
GGGCGCACCCCGACCTCACCGACAACCCTCCGCCCGCCGGCCGCCACCCGCAGTGGTCACTGTGGACGCAACATCGGGTTGTGGTCGAGGTGGCGGTGCGGCCGTGGGCCGGTGACGGGCTGCCGGCCGACACCGACCAGCACGCCTACCGGGCGGTGCTGGTCTCAGCGACGCCGGTCGGCGGCGACGGCTGGACCGGCCCGGTCACCTGGCAGCCGGTCTACTGCACCCTCGGCCGGGCCGAGGGCCGGTGGCTGGTCACCGGCTACCAGGTCGACGGGGGCGGGTGAGCCGCGTGAAGGCCGCGGTGATGTCTCTGGGCGGGCTCGCGATGGTGCTCATCGCCTGCGGGCTCGGCCTGGTGCTGATCGTGGCGCCGACCACCGGCGCCAGCATCGGCGGCCAGGGTGCGGCGCTGTCCGCGGAGGAGGTCGCCGGAGCCGGTGGGCAGCTGCGCCCCGGCGCACCCGTACCCGAGCAGTACCTGACCCTGGTGTTGGCCGCCGGGCAGGTGTGCCCGCCGATCGGCCCGGCCCACATCGCCGCCCAGATCGAAGTCGAGTCCGGGTGGAACCCTAACGCGTACGCCGACAGCGGCGAAGTACCCGCCTACGGCATCGCCCAGTTCACCATGCCCACCTGGGCCACGTGGGGCGGCGACTACGACGTGCAGGTCAGCGACACCGCCGGCGGGCAGCGGCTGACCATCGTCGGCGGCGACGGCCCCGGCGACCCCTACCACCCGGCCAACGCGATCATCGCCCAGGCCCATCTGATGTGCGACCTGCACCAGTGGGCCGAACAGCAGCTGGCCGCCGGAACCCTGGCCGGCGCCGACGTGCTCGACCTGGCCTGGGCGGCCTACTTCTGCGGCCGCGGCTGCATCCTCAACGCCGGCGGGATACCCGGCTCCGGGCTGGCCGCCGAGTACCCCGGCAAGGTCCGCGCCGCGCTGTCCCGCTACGCCGCCGTCGGCCACGTCGGCGTCGAGGGCTGGACCCACCCCCTCCCCGGAGGTGTACGCACCAGCGGCTACGGCCCGCGCACACTGGGCGGGCGGACCTACGTTCACCGCGGGGTCGACTGGGCCGCGGCCGAAGGCACCCCCATCCACGCCGCCGCGCCGGGGGTGGTCATCGCCGCCGGCTGCACCAGTCCTCGCTGCGACATCCCCGGCAGCCTGCAGATGCCCGGCAGCGGCCTGGTCGTGACCATCGACCACGGCCAGGGCATCGCCACCCTCTACGCCCACGCCAGCGCGCTGGCGGTCACCACGGGTCAGCCCGTGCAGGCCGGGGAGGTCATCGCGTGGGTCGGCTCCACCGGCCACTCGACCGGCAACCACCTTCACTTTCAGATCCATACAGGACAACCACCGGCGGATAGTACCACCACTGTGGATCCGGAATCCTACCTGCGGTCCGTGAGCATCGAACCCTAGCCCGAGACGACGACGAGGTGCGTGCGATGACCAGTCCACAGCAGCCGGCGGAGCGGCCCAACGGCTCCTTCGTGAAACACACCCGCACCGGGTTCGACGCACGGCCGATGGTGTCCATCCTGGTGCGCGAGGACGACCCGCGCAACCCGGACACGCCGCAGCGGTGGCGAAGCGTCGAAGGCCGCGGTGGCTGGCTGACGTGGGAGCAGCTTCACGCCACGGGAACCGTCGAGCCGCTGTTCACCGGCGCCGAGGTCGCCGCAATAGCCGCCTCACGCCGGCAGGCCACCGTCCAAACCACCGGTGCGCAGTGGAGCCGGGACCAGTACCACTGGCAGGCCGCCGCAGCGGCGGGCAGGCCACCCCGGCGCGACATGCGCCTGCTCGCCGCCGTCGCATACGGCACAGTGCAGCTGTACGGCACACACCAGCCGGCGACAGTCGAGACCGCCACCATGCGGCTGCACCGAAACAGCCTGCAGGTCAT
>JBOHEE010000364.1:0-5578 GCA_050700895.1 Nitriliruptorales bacterium
CACGTGCCCCGCGGGGGACCGGACGGGGGCGACGGCGGCCGTGGGGGCGACGTCGTGCTCGTCGCGACCACCCGCGTCACCTCCCTCCTCGATCTCCACCGCCACCCGCACGTCCGCGCCGAACGCGGCGGCCGCGGCGAGGGAGGCAACAAGACCGGCGCCGACGGTGACGACCGCGAGGTCCCGGTACCCGTTGGCACGGTCGTGCGCGAGCGGGACAGCACGGAGGTTCTCGCCGACCTCGTGCAACCGGGTCAGCGCTTCATCGCCGCCCGCGGCGGCCGTGGCGGGCGCGGCAACGCGGCCTTCGCCGGCAACCGTCGCCGGGTCCCCCGGTTCGCCGAGCACGGCGAGGCGGCCGAGGAGCGGTCGCTCCGCCTCGAGCTCAAGGTCATCGCGGACGCCGGCCTCGTCGGCTTCCCGAGCGCCGGCAAGTCGTCGCTCGTCGCGCGTCTCTCCGCCGCCCGTCCCCGCATCGAGGCGTGGCCGTTCACGACCCTCACCCCCCATCTCGGCGTCATGCGCGCCGGCGACGTCGACGTCGTGCTCGCCGACGTCCCCGGTCTGATCGAGGGTGCGAGCGAGGGCCGGGGTCTCGGCCACCGCTTCCTGCGCCACATCGAGCGGTGCAGCCTCCTCGTCCACGTCCTCGACACGATGCCCTTCGACCCCGGCCGCGACCCGCTCGCCGACCTCGAGGTCATCAAGGCGGAGCTCACCGCACACCAGCCGGATCTCGTCGCCCGGCCCGCGGTCGCCGTCCTCAACAAGGTCGACCTCCCCGACGGCCGCGAGATGGCCGCGCTCGTCCGTCCGGAGCTCGAGGGTCGCGGCTGGGAGGTCTTCGAGGTCAGTGCCGTCAGCGGTGAGGGGCTCGACCCGCTGCGGTGGCGCCTCGCGGAGGTCGTGGCTGCCGCGCGCCAGCGCGAGACCGAGGAGGAGGTGGAGGAGGAGCTCGTCATCCGGCTGCCGGAGCGCCGGGCGCGACCGGTCGAGGTCGGCCGCGACGACGCCGGCCGCTACGCGGTGACCGGCGACCGCGTCGAGCGCTGGGTGCAGATGACGCCGCTCGAGAACCGAGAGGCCGTCCGCTACCTCCAGGGGCGCATGCGCCGTGCGGGCGTCGAGTCCGCGCTCGTCGCGGCCGGTGCCCGTGCCGGGGACGACGTCGTCATCGGCGACGCGGTCTTCGAGTTCACCCCGGAGCTCGAGGACCTGCCGGAGGACGAACGCGAGGCGGTCCTTGCGGGGGAGGAGGACGCCTTCGAGGACGCCGAGGCGACGGACGGGGGAACGCTCGCGGAGCCCGGCGGTGGCTGAGCCTCGGTTCCCGCGTCCCGGGCTCGCGGTCGTCAAGGTCGGCTCGAACACCCTCCGGGCCGCGGACGGCCGCCTCGACCGCGACCAGGTCGCGACGATCGCCGCCATGGTCGCCGACGCCCGTCAGGAGGGGGTCGAGGTCGTGGTCGTCTCGTCGGGAGCGGTCGCGGCGGGCATCGGCCTGCTCGGCCTGCCGGGACGGCCCACCGACATGACCACGCTCCAGTCGGCCGCGTCCGTCGGCCAGGGGGAGCTCATCAACACCTACCAGCGCCACCTCGCCGAACGGGGCATCCCCTGCGGCCAGGTGCTGCTCACCCAGGACGACTTCGTCCGGCGCGGCCGCTACCTCAACGCCCGCAGCACCCTGCGCCGCCTCCTCGCGCTCGGCGCCGTCCCGGTCGTGAACGAGAACGACGCGGTCGCGACCGAGGAGCTCGCCTACGGCGACAACGACCGTCTCGCGAGCCTCGTCGCCTCGATGCTCGACGCCGACGTCCTCGTCATCCTCAGCGACGTCGCCGGGCTCCACACCGCCGACCCGCGCACCGTCGCCGGCGCGTTCCTCGTGTCCCGGGTCGACGACCCCGCCGACGTCGACCTCGAGAGCCTCGGTGGTGTCGGCTCCTTCGTCGGCAAGGGAGGGATGCGCTCGAAGGTGGACGCGGCACGCGTGGCGGTCCTGTCCGGCTGTCAGGCGGTCGTCGCCGACGGAAGGCGGCCGGGGGTTCTCGCCGACGTCCTGTCCGGGGAGGACGTCGGCACCTGGTTCGTGGCCCAGCCGCGGCGGCTCGAGGCGCGCCGCCTCTGGATCGGCTTCGCCCTCGACGCCCACGGCCGCATCCACGTGGACGCCGGCGCCGCCGAGGCGCTCACCGGTCGGGGCACGTCGCTCCTCGCGGTCGGCGTGACCCGCGTCGCGGGAGGGTTCGCGACCGGTGACGCGGTCGAGGTCGTCGCGCCCGACGGGGCCGTCATCGCGCGCGGCCTCGTGAACTACGACGCCGACGACCTCGCGAAGGTCGCGGGGATGCGCACCGCCGACGCCGGCCGCGAGCTCGGGGACCGGTTCACCCGCGAGGTCATCCACCGCGACGACCTCGTCGTCCTCGCGTCGGAGCGCACCTAGAGGAGGCTGGTGTCCACCTCTGGCGCACGCCTGGGCGGCCCAGATCGCCCCTGGCTGTGTTGCGGACTCGCTTGCGCAGCGCCGCTACGCGGCGCTCGCCGCGCCTTGCCAGATGACGATCCGTTCTCGCCCATGCGCACACCACGGTGAACACCAGCCTGCTACGCCCCCGCCGCGCGACGGTCCCAGTAGCCTGCCGCTGCCGTCGTACCCGGAGGAGTCGTGGTCGGGCAGATCGTCGCCGTCGTGGCGGTCGTCGCCGTCCTCGGGTGGCTCGTCGTCGCCTACAACCGGCTCGTCGGCATGCGCAACCGCCGCGAGGAGGCGTGGGCCGGCATCGACGTCCAGCTCCAGCGCCGCGCCGACCTCGTGCCGAACCTCGTCGACACCGTCCGCGGCTACCAGGTCCACGAGGAGGGGGTCCTCACCGAGGTCACCGAGGCACGTGCACGCATCGTCGCCGCCGCCGGGCCGCGCGAGTCCGGGCAGGCCGACGACCAGCTCGAGGGCGCGCTGAAGACGCTCTTCGCCGTCGCCGAGGCGTATCCCGACCTGAAGGCCAGCGACAACTTCCTCGCCCTCCAGCGCGAGCTCGCCGAGCTCGAGGAGGACATCTCGTTCGCGCGCCGCTACCACAACGCCCTCGTCCAGGAGCTGAACACGGCGATCGAGCGCTTCCCGACGCTGCTCGTCGCAGGGCCGCTCGGCTTCCGCCGGGCCGAGTTCTTCAAGGCCGCGGAGGAGGACCGCGCCGTCCCCCAGGCGGAGTTCGGGCGATGACGGTTCCCGCCCGCCCCGCGGCCATGCCGTCCGGCCCCCTTCGGCGCGTGGTCACGAGGACCGCGCTCTTCGTGCTGCTCGCCGCCGTCGGCCTGGCCCTCGCCGCACCCGGAGCGCACGCCCAGGACGCCGGCTGGACGATCGAGTCGTTCGAGGTGGACGTCATCGTCCAGCCCGACGGCAGCATCGGCGTCATCGAGCGCATCGACGTCGACTTCGCCGGCCTCCAGAAGCACGGCATCGTCCGCTCCATCCCTGTCCGGGAACCGGTCGATGCGACCGCCCGCGAGCACGGGCTGCCCGAGGAGGAGGACCCGGCCGACTACCGCCGCGTCCTGACGGTCGGCGCGATCGACGTCGAGAGCACCGCGCCCGACGACGTCCAGATCGACGAGCCGAGCCGCTTCTCCGACGCGGCCTATCTCACGATCCGCATCGGCGACCCCGACCGGACCGTCACCGGCCGACAGAGCTACAGCATCGTCTACCCCGTGCGCGGCGCGATGAACCCCCTCGCCGAGCCGGAGCTCTACTGGGACGCGGTGGGGGAGGGCTGGCCGGTCCCGATCAGGAGCGCCCGACTGACCGTGAGCTCGAGCGACGCCGAGATCACCCGCTCGGCGTGCTTCCGCGGGGGCTTCGGCTCGCAGCGCACCTGCGACGACCACCGTCCGGCGCCGAACCAGGTCACGTTCTCGGCCTCCGACCTGCAGCCGCGAGAGGGGCTCACGGGGCTGGCCGCCTTCGGGCCCGGCCTGAACGTGCCGCCGCTCGACTTCGAGCGGCGCTGGACCCTCGGCGACGCGTTCGCGGGCTCGCCGGCGAGCCTCCCGCTCACCCTCTTCGCCGCCATCGTCGCGTTCGGCGGCGTCATCGCGCTCGGCATGCGCGAGGGGCGCGACCGGGTCACCCGCGGCGGCGTCACCGTCGACAGCCGTCTCGACGGGCCCGTCCGCAAGAGCGTCCTCGCTCCGCGCGCCGTGCCCGTCCAGTTCCGACCTCCCGGCGAGCTGCGGCCGGGCCAGCTCGGGCTGCTCGTCGACGAGCGCGTCGACGCCGTCGACATCTCGGCGACGATCGTCGACCTCGCGGTCCGCGGCTACCTGCGCATCGAGGAGGTCGAGTTCAAGAAGGTCCTGTGGTGGCCCAAGAGCGACTGGATGTTCGTGCGGCTGGAGCGCGACGGCGCCGACGGCGACGAGCTGCTGCCCTACGAGCGCAAGCTGCTCGACGCGATCTTCGCCGACGGGGACGAGGTCCTGCTCGGCGAGCTGCGCGGCAGCTTCGCGTCGGACTACGCGAAGGTCCGCGACATGATGTACGCCGACGCGAGCCGGCGCCGCTGGTTCGGCGGCGGACGTCCGGATCGGGTGCGCACGAGGTGGCTCGGGATCGGCATCGCCGCGACCGTTGCCGCGATCGGCATCCTCGTGGTGCTCGTCCTCTTCACCCGCTTCGCGCTCGCCGGCGTCCCCCTCGTCCTCGCGGGCGTCACCCTGACCGCGGCCCACCGCTGGATGCCGCACCGGACCATCCGCGGCAGCGCGCTGCTCGACGAGACCCTCGGCTTCCGCGAGTTCATCGTCACCGCCGAGGCCGACCGGATGCGCTTCGCCGAGGAGGAGAAGCTTCTCCTGCGCTACCTGCCGTACGCGGTGGTGTTCGGCGCGACCGACCGCTGGGCGGGCGTCCTCGAGGAGCTCGGGATCCGGCCCGCGGACGTCGGCGTCGGCAGCTGGTACGTCATCCGCGGCGACGGGGTCGGCGGCCTCGCGGGGCTGTCGGAGTTCTCGTTCGCGGCCGCCGGGTCGCTGCCGGTGACCCCGTCGAGCGGCGGCGGCTCCGGCTTCTCCGGCGGGGGCGGGTTCTCCGGCGGCGGGGTCGGCGGCGGGGGCGGCGGCAGCTGGTGAGCTCGCCTCGCCGCTGACCGCGGTCGTCGCTACCGTCGCGCGGATGGACAGGCTGGAGAAACTCGAGGCCGGCGCCCCGATCCTCTACGGCGGCGACCGTGTCACCTACGTCTCCGACGAGCTCGCGGCCGCGTTCGCCCCCGGCGACGCGGTGGTCGTCGTCCAGGAGACCGGCGAGGTCCTCCACGTCCCCGAGGCCGAGCGGCTCGCCGGGCAGGCCGCCGTCGACCGCGCCGTCGAGGCCTTCAGCCGCATGGGCGAGGTCAGCGACGAGCAGATCACCGGCTTCTACGAGCACTTCGCCGCCGCCCTCGAGGACGACCCGGCCTTCGCGCCGATCGCCGCGGCGAACGCCGCCGACGCCGAGCGCGCGAGGGACCGGGGCCGCTCCACGACCCGGCTCGTGCTGAGCGACGCGATGCGGGCCGACATGGTGGAG
>JBOHEE010000365.1:0-2775 GCA_050700895.1 Nitriliruptorales bacterium
TGCTTCGCGTCCGCGAAGCTCGGCACCGCGGAGATGCCGAAGACCATGTCACGCGGGTCGCCGGAGCCGTCGACGGGCCGGATGCCGTAGGCCTCCCCCGTCCGACCGGTGACCACAGGGTCGACACCGTCGGCCGCCAGCAGGTCCGCCATGGCCTCCACCCAGTCGCGGGTCGATTCATCGCTCGCGAGCGTCCCGTCGTCGAGCGTGATGTCCCCGCCGGACCACGTTGTGGCGAAGTCCTCCTCCCGGTTCACGCGGGCGACGACTTCGTCGGACGCCGCCTCCGCCACGTGGAGCGCGATCTCGATGTCGCGGGCTGCGCCGGTGAAGCGGATCTCGTTCACCGTGGTGGCGAGGAAGAGAACGGCCACGCCGCCGAGGATGACCGCGCTCAACAGCGCGAAGATGAGGGCGACCCCGGTCTCGTCGCGCAGACGGTCCCGCATGACGGTGTCACGAATCGACATTGCGGAGCCTTATCGTCGCGCCGACGGCGAGTTCCTTCGGACCCCGGGCCGACTGGGTGTCGAGGACGAACGTCACGGTCACGACGCTCGTGCCCTCCGGCGAGACGTCGAACTCGAACGGCGTCGTCGTGCCGACGATGGTGCGCGCGATCACCTGCGCGGTCGACGGCGAGCTCGCCTCCGTCCAGCGGACGAGCTCGTGCTTCTTCCCGGCGGCGAGGTCGACGCAGACGTCCTGGCCCACCTCCTGGATGCAGTACGTCACCTGCTCGATCGGGTCCTGATCGCCGTCCTGGTCCTGGTCGACCCAGAAGTGGAGCGTCGACGAGGTGAGGCAGCCTGCCACCGGGTCCGCACAGGTCTCCTCTGCGTAGACCTTGCGGGCCGCCCGGAGCTCCTTGCGAACCCTGTCGAGCGAGGTCCGCCCGTCGTCCATGACGGTCCGCAGTTGGTCGGTGAACTGCTCGGTGCGCATGGTCTGGATCGTGACCGTCAGGATCGCCATGCCGACCACCGAGGCGATGCCCATCGCGACGAGGAGCTCCACGAGCGTGAAGCCCTGCTGCGTCCTCCCCCTCCGCCCGGGCGTCACGTCGTGTCCACCACGAGGTTCGAGCGGTAGGTGTTCGTGTCGGAGGCGAGATGGCACTGCTCGCCGTTCGTGGGCGTCGTGCACCACAGCCGCAGCCGGAGGTGCTCCTGGCCGGTGTCGAACTCGACCGCGGTGGGGTTCCCGCCCCCGTCGACGATGTCGAAGCTCACGATGATCTGGGCCCAGCCCGACGTGCCGTGGCCGTAGGAGACCGAGCTCGGGCTCGTGAGGATGGTCTCCAGCACCTCTCCGGTACCGCTGACGAGGTCGAGCGCGAACCCGTAGGAGAGCGTGGGGCTCGTGGCCGCCGTCCCGAGTATCGCGTCGTCCCACGACGAGTGGATCGTGAGAGTTCCCCCGTCGATCTCGACCCCCTCCTCGAACCCGTTGTACGTCCAGATCCCCGTGTGCTCCGTGAGAAGGCCGCTCTCGTTCCGGTGGAGGTAGAGTCCCGGCAGGTCGCCCGGGTCCTGGTTCGTGTCGTAGTCGAAGAGGACGTCGATGGCGTTGCCGTCCGCGTCCGTCTGCGACGGCACGGTCGGGTTCATCGCGTACGGCACGCCGAGGGTCCGGTCGTGGGACTGTGTGTTGTCGGCGTCGTGCAGGTAGAGCTGCACCGCCGGGCTGACCTTGACCAGGGTGTGGAAGACCTCGCCCTGGACGCCCTGGTCGAAGGAAGAGCGCACCTGGACCTTGAGGTTCGGCTTGTTGTGGTTCTCCGCGCCCTCGTTCTTCGGCGTGTAGCAGACGCCGAACGTCTCCGTCTCGCCCGGTGCGAGGGTCCGGGGGCTGTCGGGTCGCCCGTCGCCCGGGCTGTCGCTCTCCTTGAAGAGATTCGCCGACGCCGCGTCGGGGATGGTGTTGCCGGAGCCGTCGGTCGTGTACTCGGGGTCGCCGAGCCAGGCCTGGGCGTCCCAGCCGTTCGCCGAGAACGTGTACCCGTCCGCGTTCAGGGTCCGCGGTGATCCCCCGTGGTTGTGGAGGAGCCAGTCGTAGCTGTCCTTCTCGCCGAGGTTGCGGAGGAGGTGGGACAAGCACAGGGGAGTCTCGATGTAGACCTGCTCGAGCGACTCGGGGCTGATGTCGAAGTTCGGGGCCGCGAGCCCGCGGTCGGCCTCCGCGACGATCGTGCTCTCGCGGACCTCCCGCTCGGGCCCGCCGGCGTCGCTCCAGGTCGTGACCGCGGTGATGCGCCGGGCGTCCCGGCTCACGGCCGTCGTGGCCGGGTCGTCGTACCAGGTCACGAACACCCGGGTCGTGAGTCGTCCGTCGGCCGACGTCGTCAGGTACGGGGTGACCTGTCCGCCGGCGGCGGTGATGAGCTCCTCGGCATCGGAGCCGTCGCCGTCGTGGTCGAAGTAGTACGGGTCGGTGCCCGTCACGTACGGGTCGGAGGCGTCGACCTCGCCGACCGGGTGGGCGATGTCCCGGTAGCCGTACGAACGGGCCTGCTCGATCGCGGCGGACGCCGCAGCAGTCGCCTGCTGGCGCTCACGGGAGATCCGGAGGGACGCCACGGAGCTCACCGCCGTCGTCGCCACGCCGAGGAGGACCACCGAGAGGATCGTCATGGCCATGAGGATCTCGACGAGGGACAGGCCGTCCTCCTCGTCGAGGCGCTTCCGCCGCGCCCTCACCGTCGTGATCCGCACGTTTCCGTCCCGCCCGTGGCCTGGATCGCCCGAACCTCGACGAGCGCAGCCGGATCGAGGG